>QHBL01000217.1 GCA_003244125.1 Chthoniobacterales bacterium | reverse complement strand
AAAAAACCTCAAGACGCCAGAACGCGCTCAGTTCGGCGGCTCGATTGTGTCATGCGCTGATTCGTTGCGCACGATGCGCTGCGCTTCGCGTTCCAGCGGCCGGTACTCGATGCCTCGCGGGCGCAGATAAAACTCTTCGATGGCGATCTTGGTCAAGGCGGCCGCCGGCAGAGCGAGAATCGCTCCAGCCAAACCAAAGAGCCAGCCCATGGCGATGGTAAAAAACAAAATGAGCACCGGATTAAGCCGCATCTCTTTGCCCAGGATGTAGGGCACGAGAAAATTTACCTCGATCTGTTGCACGAAGAGAATGGCCGCGAGCGCCAGCCAGAACTTCGTCACCCCGATGCTTAGCGCGACGAAGAGCACCGGAAATGCCACCAGGACCGGTCCGATGTTCGGAAGGAATTCACCGAAAAAGGCCAGTACGCCGAAGACGAACGCCGGCTGCACGCCCACCGCCCACAGCAAAATCCCAGTGGATGCGCCCGTAATCACGCCGTTGATCGCAACGCCGCGCGCCCACGCCGTCATCTGCTCCATCATGCGGATAAGCGTCCGCCGCGCTTTGTTGCGGTGGCGTTCTGGAACGATGGCGAGATATCCGACGACGAGCGGCTGCGGATTTGCCAGCACGAAAATCAAGAGCAGGAGGGCAAAAACGAAAATGAAAACGCCGCCGACGATGCCGATGGTGGAACGCAACAGCACATTGGCCATTGCGCCGGCCTGGTTCCCCACTGTCGTCGCGATCTGGTCCGCTTGGGGCAAGGCATTTTGCAATGCCGGATAGCGCTGCGTGAATTCGGCCATTCGCCCGCGAATGCCCTGCCAGGCACCAGGCGCGCGCCGGATGAGCAGTTGCAGCTGATCGGCGAACGTCGGCACCGCCACCGCCACGACGAGCACGAGAACGGCGGCGAGCGCGATGAGCACAAGCGCCACGCCGAGTCCGCGCGGCACGCGACGCCGCTCCAGCTTTACCACGAGCGGGTTTAAAACCATCGCTAGCAAAATGACGATGCCGAAGAGCAGCAGCACCGGCACCAGCGCGCGCAACAACATCCACGTCACTATGAGTAGGACTACGAGGATGAGCAGGCGGCGGCCATCGCGGTAGTTGAAGCCGCGACGTTCGTCTTGTGGCTCTTCTGCGTGACCTCTCACGAATGGAATCCGATGCGTCGCTTCGGCGGTTCGGGCGGGATCATCAGTTCGCGAATGGCATCGAACACGATCTTGAATTGCGCATCGTATTTCTGCTCCAGCTCGTTCAGCTTACGCGCGAGCTCCGCGTTCGTCAGCAACATCTCGCGCAAACGCACGAATGCGCGCATGATGGCGATATTTACGTCAGCAGCTCTGTCGCTGGTAAGGACACTCGACAACATTGCGACGCCCTGTTCAGTAAACGCATACGGAAGAGCGCGGCGGACTCCGCCGCGCTTTGAAGTCACAAAATGTGACTTCAAACGGTCCCATTCTCTTGTCGTTAGCTGAAACATGAAATCCGCCGGGAAACGCCGCCTGTTTCGCCTTACAGCTTGATTCAGGGAACTCGTCCGAACGCCGTACAGCTCCGCTAGGTCGGACGCCAGCATCACCTTCTCGCCCCGAATCAGATAAATCCTCCGCCCGACCTGCACTTCGAGCGCGTGTTCCTTCATGGCTGCGTCTTGTAACATTCGGTTCCGGGGTTGAACAGCGCGATGGGCCGGGAGAGCTACGCCGGCGCGGATCCGCGAAACGCGTCTGGTTTATCGAACCGCGGTAAAGTCACCGCGCGACTGGTGCGCGCGCTCTCGAAGATCGCTTCAATAATGCGCTGGTCCTGCAAGCCTTCTTCGCCAGGTGTGTAGGGTTGCCGATCGTTCAGAACGCAATCGGCCATGTGATCGAGCTCGGTCGCGAACTGATCCGACTGCCCAATCTGCGGCAACTGCGGCTCGTTAGGATTGGCGAACATTTTCAGCCCGCGATAGTGGAACGACGGCTCCATCCCAAAAGTGGCGCGCTCGGATAGGATGCGGTAGGAGTTCGTGTCATGGGCGTCGAAGCTGCACATGCAATTGCTCAGCACTCCGCTCGGAAATCGCATCTGCCAGATTACCGTTGCGTCCACTTCTTTGAAAAGCGGATGGCCCGGCCGGCGGAAGGCGCGGGCGAACACTTCCACCGGTTCTTCGCCTAACAGAAACCGGATCGTATTGATGCAATAGATGCCGAGGTCGCCGACGGCGCCGCTGCCGGAAAGCGCTTTGCTCAAGCGCCATTGCCACTGATCCAACCGGCCGCTGAAAACCGACTCGATGTATTTCACCGGCCCGAAAGTTTTCTCACGCACCAGCCGCTGCATCGCGCGATTCATCGGCTCGTATTGCACCCGATACGCGATCATCAATTTCACCTTCGCCTTTCGGCAGGCGTCGATCATCTGCTGGCATTTCATCGCGGTCACTTCCATCGGCTTCTCGCAAAGAACATGCTTGCCCGCCCGCGCCGCACGCTCGGTAAACTCGCCGTGCATCGAGTTCGGCAGCACGATGTAAACGGCCTGCACGTCCTTGTTATCGCGGATGCGGTCGAAGTTTTTGTAATCGTAAACCGCATCTGCCGGCAGCCCGTTTTCCTGTGCGAGCTGCTGCGCCTTCGCCGTGTCGCCACTGACCAGCGCAGTGAGTTTGGCTTTTTTTGAAACGCGAAACGCCGAGATGATTTGGCCCTGGCTCAA
The DNA here is from genome assembly GCA_003244125.1 of Chthoniobacterales bacterium. The sequence goes on along the minus strand of QHBL01000217.1, from coordinate 2,776 downwards.
ACGGCCGAGACCAACCAGCGCGAAACCGATCCGTTTGTCACCGGGCAAAGGCTCGCCCGCCGCGGCACTTTGCGGCTTGGCTTCAGGCGAACCGCCCGGCTCCTGGGCTGCGGCCAACCGCACCAACTGTGGCGCGAACGTCGCCGCCACTATCCCGCGCGAAGCTCGCGAGATGAATCCCCGCCGGTCCCAAGCTGCCACTGAGAGATCCATGCTCATGCACACATTTCGCGCTCCAGCTCACCCGCGGTCGCGAGTAGATTCGGGTAGCGCACGCGTCTCGCGTGCTGGTTTTGGCGTCTCGCCAAAACAATCTTTCGTTAGGTGGCATTCGCGTCAGCAAAGTCCGCGAAAGCGGGACGCTTTCGCCAGCACGCGAACGTATGCGCTACCCGGAATCTATGGCGACGCCGATGACAGATCGCATACGGTGCGGTGATTCTGCAGGATTTCTCCTTCTCTTCCTGTTAATCCCGTTAATCCTGTCCAGTTCACATTACCGATGAAGAAACTCACCATTCTCGCAGTCGTTTGCCTGGCTGGGGTCGCGCCGGCCCAGACCAAACATCCTTTCACCTTCGAGGACATGATGAAGCTCAAACGAGTCGGGGCGCCGCAGCCTTCGCCGGACGGCAAATGGGTCGTATTCGATTGCGAAGATGTCGATCTCGATGCGAATACGAAGACGTCGCATTTGTGGATTGTGCCCGCGCAAGGCGGTGAATCGCGCCGCTTGAATGAAACGCCAAACGGCGAGGAGCGGCCGCGGTTTTCACCCGATGGCAAACGCCTGATCTGGACGTCGAAAGCGACCGATCCGACACAAATCTGGAAGTGCGATTTCGATTCCGAGCGCGGTGCGCTCATTGGGCAGCCGCATCAGGTGACGAACATTTCGACTGGCGCGGACGGCGGTATCTGGAGCGGTGACGGCAAGAACATCGTTTTCGTTTCCGCGGTGTATCCCGATTGCGCGGACGACGCCTGCAATAAGCAGCGCGACGAAGAGCTGAAGAAAAGCAAAGTGAAAGCGAAGGTTTTCACAAAGCTGCTCTATCGACATTGGAACGCGTACACGGAATTCAAGCGCAGCCATTTGTTCGCTGTAAGCGCGGAAGCGGTAGCCGCCGGCCTCTGGCGAGCGCCGGGTGCGACTTCGCAGCTTCCAGAAGGTGGCACGCCGAACCCCGCGCTCGCCACAGGCGAGCGGCTACAGCCGCGGGACCTTACGCCGGGCGATCACGATGTTCCCCCGTTTAATCTTGGCGGCCAGGACATGTATGCCGTCTCGCCCGACGGCCAGGAGCTCGCCTACGCCAGCAATATCGATGAGGTCGAAGCCACAAGCACGAACAACGAAATTTTCATCGTTCCGATCTTCGCCGGCAAAGGCCAGTCGGACTCGGAGAAAATCTCGACTAGCCCCGGCAGCGATTCGACACCACTCTATTCGCCCGACGGAAAATTCATCGCCTGGCGCTCACAGGCCCGCGCAGGTTTCGAGTCCGATAAGCAATCGTTGATCATTTACGAGCGCGCATCGCGGCACAACGAAAATGCGACGGCGCAATTCGACCGATCACTCAGCAGCTTCGCCTGGGCTCCGGATTCGACGAGTATCTACTTCAGCGCGGAAGATCATGGCGAATCGCCGATCTACCGCATCTCCCACGGCCAGCAGCCAACCGAAGTGGCCAGACTGCATGCGGACGATCTGATCTTCGGCGCCGGCAATCGCCTCTTCTTCACGCGCCAGTCGATCAGCGCGCCTAACGAAATCGCGAGCATTGACGTGCCACAAAACGCGCAGCCGGCGTTTATCACCCACACGAACGACGCGCTGCTCTCGCAGATCGATATGCAGCCGATGGAATCGTTCACCTTCAAAGGCGCGGACAACGCCGATGTACAGGGATTCATGATCAAACCCCCCGGCTTCGACGCCTCGAAGAAGTATCCGCTCAAGTTTCTCATCCACGGCGGGCCGCAGGGCGCGTGGGGCAATGATTGGAGCTATCGGTGGAATCCGGAGCTGTTCGCGGCCAGCGGCTATGTCGTCGTCATGATTAATCCGCATGGCTCGACCGGTTACGGCCAGGCGTTCACCGATGCGGTGAGTCGCGATTGGGGCGGGAAGCCATTCGTCGATCTCATGCGCGGACTCGATTACGCGGAGAAGACGTATCCGTTCATCGACAAAACGCGGGAGGCGGCGCTGGGCGCGAGCTACGGCGGTTACATGGCCAACTGGATCCTTGGCCACACCGATCGCTTCAAATGCATCGTGTCCCACGATGGCATGTTCAATAGCGAGTCAGCCTACGGCACGACGGAAGAGCTGTGGTTCAACGAATGGGAATTCGGCGGTCCCCCGTGGAAGAACCGCGAGCTTTACCGCAAATTTTCGCCGCACCTTTTTGCCGACAAATTTAAAACGCCAACCCTGGTCGTGCACGGCCAGCTCGATTACCGGCTCGATGTGAGCGAAGGGTTCCAGCTTTTCACCACGCTGCAGAAACTGAAGGTGCCCTCAAAGATGCTCTACTTCCCCGACGAAGGTCACTGGGTGCTAAAGCCGCAGAACTCGCGGCTCTGGTACAAAACGGTGAACGACTGGGTGGATCAGTGGTGCGGTGGAAGATAGGCGTCCCCGCCTGTCACGGCCGGCGGGCGTCTCGCCTGCCGAGTCACGAAATTGATAGCCACAGATTCACACGGATGAAACACAGATGAGTTGATTCGATTCTTCTTATCTGTGGAAATCTGCGTTCATCTG
>QHBL01000334.1 GCA_003244125.1 Chthoniobacterales bacterium | reverse complement strand
CAATGAGAGCTGTCGGGAGCAACTTGCGACGCGACGGCTCTGAAGCATCGAGCAATCGCCGAATGAAAAATGGCGCGACGCCGAGCACGGGCAGCAAAACGAAACAGTGATTCAGGAGCGCGTTGCCGAACTGGTAAGCACGCGAATAGAGCGCGGCTTCGTGAGAAGCGGTCAGCGTTGCGCCAGCGATCCCAGATGCCAGACCCAACGCGACAAGGATGAAGGTCGATGGCGGGTTGTCGCTGCGCCGGCGAAAACGGCGGCCAAGCACAAAGACGAACGAAAGAAGGAGCGCGACGAAAACGAAATCACCGGCGCGATGAGCATCGCCAGCGTGTAAACCGGCCGCAAGCGCATCGAGTGTGAGCAACGCGCAAACCTCCGGCATCGCGAGCGGAAAGCTCGAGGTGATGCGCGGGCCGGCGGTGCCGAGAAACCCGACGATGTACGAGGCCATGAAGCCTTCGATCATGAGCCGAGCGTGGGTGATGGATGGGTAAGTCGTGAGCCAGCCGAGATACCAGAGCGGCCAAAGCGAAACGCCGATCGTGCCGAGGACGGCGCCAAGCGGAAAGAAAACGCGGAACGGTTCCTCACAGCAGAGCGCCAGGATGGAGCGGCGCGGCGCGGTCTCTAACGAGGTCTCCATCGATGCAGCGGAATTTTTCGCGCGACCAAATCGCGTGCGCTCGCTACGGTTCGGTCGTGGCGCTCGACACGAGTCAATTCAAGCAGGCTGTGATCGAGAACACGCTGCGCAGTTGCCAGCTCTTCGTCGGGTTGCCCGGGGCCGACATTCAGGCGGTGGCTTCGTTCGTGGTGCTGAAACATCTGGGCAAAGGAGATTATCTTTTTCGCGAAGGCGATCGGTCGGCTGGTTTTTACATCGTGCAAAAAGGCGCGGTGAATATCCATCGCGTGAGCGGCACCGGAAAGGAGCAGGTGATCCATGTCTTCCGGCCGGTCGAATCTTTCGCGGAAGCGACGCTGGCCACGGATGGCGGTTATCCGGCGGAGGCGCGCGCGATTGAGCCGACGACGGTGCTGCTGGTGCCGAAGACTGATTTCATCGAGCTGCTGCGCAAAGTGCCGGGGCTCGCGCTGCGTATGCTTGGCGCGATGAGTCAGCATTTGCGCGTGCTGGTGGGGTTGCTTGATGATCTCACGTTGAAGGATATGGAGACGCGGCTGGCCAGCTGGCTGGTGAAACGCTGTCCGCGCCCGCTGACGAATCAGCCGGTAACGGTGCAGCTCGATCGCACGAAACGCGTGCTCGCTTCAGAAATGGGGACGACGAGTGAAACACTTTCGCGCACGCTGGCGAAATTCCGGGATCAACGATTGCTGCGCGTGACCGGAAACAGCATCACGATTTTGCAGCCGTCGGAATTGGAGAAAGCGCTTCAGCGGCATCTCGAACGCTAGGCGGTGCGTCGGTCGTGTTGCATCGAGTCGAGTAGTTTGCTGCGGGCCGATTGTAGCCGGCGGATCATGACCACGCTCATGCGTTTGAAGAGCTCGAAGCCGAGCGCCGTGTCGCGTTCGCAATATTCGCGCAACACCGTGCCGTAGAAAAAAATCGCGGAGGTCGGCTCGCTTGCGCGCGCATCGAAGTGCCAGATGTAAGGTGGAAAGAGCCATGACCAGCCGAGGAGATCGCCGCCCGTGACGTGATCGATGGCGACGGGCGCGCGACCTTCCACGTGCGACTCGAGTGCAACGCTGCCGCTCTCGATGAGATAGAAACGGTTCGCCGTTTCGCCCGAACGGAAAATAAGTTGGCCGGTCTCGAAATGAGTAAGCATCGCGCAATCGGCGAAGAGCCGAATGTGATGCTCGTTCAAGCCGATGAGGAACGGATGCGCGGCGACGCGTTTTACGAGCTCGAAATCAGCCGCAGGCATAGCGCTGATGATGTGCGACGCGAAGAGAAAATCCAGTGCGATTGCCGCCGGCAGTGATGCACGTCAATGCGCTTTCAGAAAAACCTTGGAACGAAAGAGCCGCGCGCCATTGGCAAGGAAGAGCTCGCGCACAGCCGCGGAATAAAGCTCGCCATTCTTCTGCGGGTGAAATTCGAGCAGCAAAGTCCCGCCGGGCGCGAGCTGATGCGCACGGACGTCGTCGATGAAGAATTGCCATTGCTCGGGCGACCACGTCCGCCAATTACCGTCCGCCACTCGCTCGATGCGATGAAAGCAGGTGAGATAGCTGGTGATCAGATCATAGCGTATGGCGGTCGGCGGCAGCGGCTGATGGGGCGCGATGCGATGGACGATTCGCGGCACTTCCAGCAATCGCAGCGCGTCGCGAAAGATCGGCTGCTCATCGATATCAAGGCCGATGCCGGTGTGACCGAGTTTGCGCGCGACGTAGAGAAAATAGCCGGCTCCGCAGCCGAGATCGAGGATGTGACGGGTCGGCGGACGATCGAGCGCGAGGTCCTGCGCGCGTTCGACGTTACGCGGAATCCAAAAGCTGGTGTCGCCCCAGCGGTGAATCTCTTTCTCCGCGCGCGGATAACGCCGGCGCAATTCTTCCCACCTTCCATCAGCCGCGAGCGCGGAGCTGATCTCGCGCGCGTTGACCGGGTGAAAAATGCGCAGCACATGCTCGCGCGTGCTATCGATAATATCGCGATCGAATAGCTTTTGAACTTTGCGGGCGAGGTTCATGTTCTATTCGGCTTCGCTCGCGCCGACGCGCATTCGCTAGAATATTGACACCGTATTTCCTACCGTCACTAGCTCTCTCACGCGCGCGGCATCCCAGTTCGCGGTGCGAATGCAGCCGTGACTGGCGGCGCGGCCAATCGTCTCCGGCTGGTTCGTTCCATGAATGCCGACGTGCGGTTTGTTTAAACCCATCCACAAAATACCTACGGGATTATTCGGGCCGGGCGGAAGGTTGAAGTAGTTGTCACTTACCACACCGTGCTGCAACACACCTTCGTCGTGTCGAAATACCGGCAGAGTGGCGATTCCGAGTATCTTCCACACGCCGATAGGCGCCGGCAGCTTGGTCGAGCCGGGGGTGATCGGGAACTCAGCGACTAACTGCTGCTGATCGTAGATGAGGAGGAAGCGCTCCTTGGTATCGACATACACGATGCGGTTGGCAAAAGCGGGATTCGGTTGCGCAAAACCTTCGCGCAAATCTTCGATCTTAAATGGCAGCACATTCGGCACTTTTACAGTGTCGCCCGGTTTGAGCTCATCGAGGTTCATCGGGCGATTGAGTTTCCGGAGGTAATCTTCGGCCGAATGGAAACGCTCCGCCACGAGCTCGAGAAGCGATCCATACTTCAGGCCCTTAAGCTTCGACTGCTCACTCGGCTTGTTTGAAACCGGACCAACAAAGTTCAGCGCCTCCGGTGGAATGGTGAAAGTGGTGAATGGTTCCGGCACTTGATCGAGCAACCACTGGTCGACGGTGCCACGCAGCGGCATCAGGTGCGCGCGCTTGTAGGCGAGGAGAGCCTTGCGAAAGAACTCGCCCATTTCACCATCAATCTTGCCCGGGCCGAAGTCGTTGTTATCGAGAAAAATCTGGAGGCGGGTGGCGGTGACCTCGTCGTAATTAGGTAATGCCACAACGGCGCGAGGCTCAACTTTGATCGCCTTGGGCGGTGCAGACATCAGCGGCAAAACAGCAGGCTTCTGCGTGTGCGCCGCCGTTGCCGCGAGGAGAACTAACGCGATCGACTTCATGAAGCGCAAGTAATGCGCTGTGAAGGCGGGAGGCGCAACCCGCAACTGCGACGTGCAGTTCGATTGACGACGCAGGCGCTGAGTGGCGCACATAAACTGCGAGTCGTTAGCTAAAGCGGCAGGGCATTCGTGAACAGACCACGCCTGCTTGAAAACGAAAGCGGCCGTCCTTTCGAACGGCCGCCAGTGTTCTGTGGTTGGAGAGAATTTACCGTTTCATGAAACGGCGCGTCACAGCGACGCCGGCAAGCGCAGTGCCGAGCAGCATCGCTGTCGCTCCGCCATCGGGAACGGTGTTGTGTTCGCCGGGCGAGCAGAAGAAATCGATGTGCGAGATATCAGCGGGATGTTTGAGCCCTTTGCCGGTGTTCGGCGCGAAGACAATCTCGCCTGTGCCGCTGTCGTGGATCTCATCGGCGCTGACACCGTAGAATTGCCCGCCCTGACTGCCCCCCTTCACATAAATACCGGCGAAGTTGTCGCTCAGATTAGTCCAGCTAATCGTGGCGCTCTTGTTTGAATTGAAGGTGATGGTGAACTCGCCGCTGTGGATGGTGGCGCCGGGAGACGCGCCGTCAACACGGTCAATACAGTTAAAGGGGGGGTCGTTGCCGAAGAAGTCTTTGGCTGCGGCGAGCGTAGCTTCCGGATTGTCGGGATGAACGTCCTGAATGGTGGGGCCGGTGAAATGCGCGTGAGCCAGGGAGGAGAGCCCCGCGCAAAGCACCGCGACGAGTGCTAAGGATTTAAGTAATTTCATCTGCTGGATGGTGCGTAACGACGCCAAGTAGCACAGTCCGGGCCAGTTGCGCAGGAAACGGTCACGCGATGTGCCGATAAACTGGAGCTAACTGCTGAAACACAATCGGTTGTGATTAAAACTCATGCCCACTATGGAATACGAAGAGCGTTCGGTTCTTCTGCTGCAAAATGTAAAAACTCGCGACGCCTTGGATTGCCTCTTTCGCGCGCGCGGCGAGTACGGTTTGCGCCCGAGCGGTTTACGAGCGAGATGCCGGCGTCGAGATTCCGGCACTTTTCTCAAGCATGCGGACGAGCCGGTTCTACCCGAACCAACGTGGTTCGGATATCAGAAGCGAAGCGCAGCGGTCGCAGAACAGCGCTGTTCGTGTGACCACGGATCCCTCGGCTTCGCTTCGCTCGGGATGACAGAAGGGTAGAGCGCACGATCAACGTCCATTGCTTGCTTTTATCCCGGCCACTGCTGTATATGAGCGGCAATGAACTTTTTCCGTCCTTTCACCAAATGCCTTTCAGGCTGCGCGCTCGGCGCCTTTCTCGTGTGTCTTTGCGCCAGCTGCCAATCGGGGCCGTCTTCGACCGGTCATCTTTCCACTGAAGCGGCGTCGCCCGCGCGCGTGACACTGGCGCCGGGCGATGTCGTTCGCCTCACTTTCAGTGGCGCGACTGAGTTGAATCAATCGCAGAAAATCCGCGCTGACGGAAAGCTCAGCCTGCCGCTCATCGGTGAATTCGACGCTGCGGGCAAGACGGTAGTGGGATTGCAAACGGAGCTGACGCAGGCCTACAAGAGCCAGCTCAAAAACAGTGAGGTCCTCGTTACGCTGGAAAATGCGCCCGCAACTGTTGTCATCTCCGGCGCCGTAGCAAAGCCAGATAAAATCGCGTTCGACAAACCGACGACAGTGTTCCAGGCCATCATGCAGGCTGGGGGAGCTACGGCGTTCGGCAACATGAAAGCAGTGCGCCTGATTCGCACCGTTCGCGGCGCGCAGCAGAGTCAGGTGCTGGACTTAACGCCGGTGCTCCGCGGTGAAACGACCGCGCCCTTTTATGTGCGGGATGGCGACGTGATCTACGTTCCGCAATCGATGTTCTAGGCTGAAGCCGCGGCGCTGAGTTCGGCCGCTCCAGCACGTTGTAGCTGACGCTCTATCAGCTACTCGCTCTTCGCAGCTGACAAGCGCAATGCTACTACCTCGCCGGTTCGACTCTTCCGCAGCTTGCGTTACAGTTCGCCAATGACAGGACGGCTCTGGCCCGAAACCAGCACCGTGAAGGGGACGTGAATTCGGAAGCGACACTGCCTTTCGTCGCCGCTGGGTCGAGCCTGGTGCTGGCGGCGGCCGCAATTTTCTGGAAACGAACGAACCTGGCCAGCTGGTGTTTCGCTCTGGGCATGGCCGGATTCGCAGCGGACGCGATTCTAAGCGGCGTCGCCTTATTCCAGACGGACGCCGTCGTACTGGAGCAACTTCGCGACGCGGGTCTCGCGGTGAAAGGAGCGATGACAGCGGTCTGGCTCTGCTTCAGCGTGGTGTATTCGCGCGGTGACGCCAGGCAATCGCTCCGCGGTTGGGCGCCCCTCATCGTCATTGCGGTCCTCTTGCCGCCCGTGCTCATGCTGGCCTTTCCGGGTGCGATGGTCGCAGCCCGGACCAATCCCGAGACAGGCGAATCCTGGCTCCAGTTCCTCTGGGCGGCCAGGCTCATTAACCTCACGGTGCTGGTCGGCACCATTCTCGTTTTGATGAATCTCGAGCGCACCTTCCGGGCTGCGGTCGGCACGATGCAATGGCGCATCAAGTTCCTCATCCTCGGTCTGGCCGTGGTGTTTGGTGCGCGCATTTACACCCGCAGCCAGGCGCTCGTTTTCTCCGGGCACGCCAACGCTCTCACGCAGGTTGAGACCATCGCGCTTCTCATCGGCTGCGTCCTCATGGCAGTCGCTTATTTGCGCAGCGGATTTAGCGAAATCGATGTCTATCCATCGCGCGCAGTCCTGCACACTTCCATCACCGTCGTCCTCGCGGGCGGTTATCTATTCGTCGTTGGCGTGCTGGCGCAAATGGTGCAGCGCTCCGGCGGCGCGGGCGCTTTCCAGGTCCAGGCATTTCTCGTGCTCATTGCCATCGCGCTCCTGGCCGTGTTGCTGCTTTCAGAAAGGCTGCGGCATCGCATCAACAGTTTTGTCAGTCATCATTTCAAAAGACCGCGCTACGATTTTCGAAAAATCTGGACGCGCTTTACTCAATCAACGGCCAGCGCCATGGATGAAGGCGCTCTCTGTGCCGCCGCCGCTCAGCTCATCTCGCAAACCTTTAACGTCATGTCCGTGAGCATCTGGCTCTACGACGAGGAGAAGGAACGGCTCGAACGCGTTGCTTCGACCGCCCGGTCTCGCGGCGACGAGAAGCAGCGTTCGACGCGATTTCATCCGCACGAAGAGTTAAGGAAAGCGCGTGTCTTCGACCTGGAAGGAGTGAAAGAGGATTGGGGTGGAATCATTCGCGACCTGAGCGAAACACAGTTCCATACAGGCGGTCATAGAATCGGCGCCTCGTTAGTTACAGGCGATCGCTTGCTCGGAGTAACTATCCTGGCCGATCGCGTCAATGGGATTCCTTACACCATCGAAGAGTTCGAGCTACTGGAGTGCATGGCTGACCAGATCGCCTCAAATTTGCTCAACCTTCGCCTGGCCGGCAAAATCCTGCTCGGCAAAGAAATGGAAGCATTCCAGACCATCTCAGCCTTCTTTGTCCATGATCTCAAGAATGCAGCTTCCACCCTCAACCTCATGCTCCAGAACTTTCCAGTTCACTATGCTGATCCTTCCTTTCGCGCTGATGCGCTCCGGGGAATAGGTGAGACCACGGGCAGAATTAATCAGATCATCGAGCGACTCAGTGCGGTGCGAGACAAGCTCGAGCTACGACCGCAGGAGATCGACCTAAACGCGTTAGTTAAGGAAAGCTTGCAGGGCGTAAATGGCAGCGGGAACATTGACGTAACCAAGGAGCTGGAACCATTGCCCGCACTGCTCGCTGACGTGGAGCAACTACGCAGCGTAGTCACTAATCTGCTCCTGAATGCACGCGACGCCATTCGCGAAAATGGTCGTATCGAAGTAAAAACCGCCGCTCGCGATGGCTGGGTCACTTTATCCGTGAGCGATAATGGTTGCGGAATGGCGCCGGAGTTTGTCCGCGATTCGCTTTTCCGGCCATTCAAGACAACAAAGAAGAAAGGATTAGGTATCGGGATGTTCCAGACTAAGATGATCGTGGAAGCGCACCACGGCTACCTGCGTGTCCAAAGTGAGCCGGGCAAAGGCACCGCCTTCCACGTCACTCTGCCGGCAGAAACGATATGACTCCTTCAGTTCTCATCGTCGATGACGACGAAGCTATCCGCACTCAGATGAAGTGGACTCTGAGTGGGTTGTACGAAATCCTCATGGCGGAAGACCGGCCGGGCGCGCTGGAAACATTTCGCCGGCACAAGCCAGTCGTGACATTGCTCGACCTGGGCCTGCCACCTCGGCCGAACGAACCAGAAGAAGGTCTGGCGGCATTATCCGAAATACTCAGGCTGGATGAGACGGCGAAAGTGATCGTCGTTTCCGGCCAGGGCGAGAAGAAGAATGCGCTGCAAGCGGTGGGCGCGGGCGCGTATGATTTCTTATGCAAGCCGGTGGAACCGGATGAGCTAAGACTCTTACTGAAAAGAAGCATCTACCTGGCCGAGCTGGAACAGGAGTATCGCAACCTGCAAACCTCCAGCCGGCTCGATACTTTCGAAGATATGCTTGGCACCTCACCGCAAATGCAAGGTGTCTTTGCTTTCATTCGCAAGGTATCTACTACGACAGCTCCGGTCTTGCTTTTGGGCGAAAGCGGCACGGGAAAAGAAATGGCAGCGCTGGCTATTCATCGACGCGGGGCGCGCAAGGACGGCCCTTTTGTTCCTATCAATTGTAATGCGATTCCAGAGAACCTTCTCGAGAGTGAGCTCTTCGGCCATGAGAAGGGAGCGTTCACCGGTGCCACTTCGCAACGCAAAGGCCTGGCTGAGACAGCGGCTGGAGGCACATTGTTTCTCGACGAAATCGGCGATCTTCCCCCTACGATACAGGTCAAGCTTTTGCGGTTCCTTCAGGAGCAGCGATTCCAGCGAGTCGGCGGTCGACAGGAGCTGGCGAGCGACGCCCGCGTCATCGCCGCCACCAACGCGGACTTAAAAGAGAAGATCAAGACCAGCGCCTTCCGCGAGGATCTCTACTTCAGGCTCGCAGTCGTCGTGATCAGCTTGCCGCCAATGCGTGAACGCGGTGATGACACCGCCTTGCTGGCGCAGGAATTTCTACAAAGATACGGCGTGCAGAATGGGAAAAAGAACCTCACCTTCACCCCGGAAGCGTTGCGCGCTATCAATTGCCATCGCTGGCCGGGCAATGTGCGCGAGTTGCAAAACCGGGTGAAGCGGGCCGTCATTATGGCTGATAGCCGGCGCATCAGCGCTAACGATCTCGAGCTGGTGGCGGAAGGTTCTTCAACGACAACCTTGAAAGAGGCACGCGAAAACCTGGAGAAGGAGATGGTGCAGCAGGCCTTGAAGAAACACCTCGGCCGCATCAGCTCGGCCGCGGCTGAATTAGGTATCAGCCGGCCTACCTTTTACGAGCTTATGGAAAAACTGGGTATCTCCCGCGAGTAGCTAATTATGAATGGACGTACCCAAGCTTTCGTCACCCTGGCACTGTGTGCCGTCCTCGCCGCCTGCACCGCTGGCGCGAAGAAGAAACACTACAGCGAATCGGCTGAGCATGCTTATAAAGCCGGCGAATACGACACGGCCAGGATCGAATACCTCAACCTCCTGCGGGTGGATCCGCAAAACGCCCGCGCTTTCGCGCAGCTCGGGTCCATCTGGCTCGAAGATGGCGCGCCCTTGCGTGCGGGGGCGTTCCTGCTCAAAGCACTCGAGCTTGTTCCTGAAGACGATGTGACGCGCAGAAAACTAGCGCGGGTTTATCTTCTGGTTGGACGTGCTGCCGAGGCGCGCAAGGAAGCACTCATTCTTCTCGACAAAGCTCCAGGAGATGGAGAAGCGTTGATACTTCTGGCCGATGCGTCGCAAAAGCCGGAGGACCTGGGCGAAGCAGAGAAACGGCTGGCCAGTTTCCCAGACAAACAAAGCGTTTACTTCCACCTCGCGACGGCTGGATTGGCCGCGAAGAAATCTGACGCAACTGCGGTAGAACCGGCGCTGAAAGCGGCGGTGGCAGCCGATCCCAACCTGCCGGTGGCGCACGTGGCGCTTGGCGCCTGGTACCGGGCGCGGCGCGATTTCAAGCAAGCGGGTGCTGAATTCGAAAAGGCTTCCCAGACCTCGCCTCTGCGCTCCTCTGAACGAATGTCTCTTCCCGAGTACAAGGTGCAGATCGGTGAACTTCAGGAAGCGGAGGCAATCCTGAAGAAGATGACGAACCAGGCGCCTGATTTTCTGCCGGCCTGGTCCCTCCTGGCCAGAATAGCTAACCGGGAGAAGAAGTACGATGATTCGCTCAAGCTCATCGAGAATTCCCTCACGCGCGATCCGAACAATATCGAGGCGCGAGTAGTCCAGGCGGAGAGTTGGCTCGGCAAGAGTGAGACAAAGAAGGCGCTTGATTCGTTAGATAACCTCAACCATGCCTATCCCCAGACACCAATGATCAAGTATGCGCTGGCGCGTGCTTATCTCCAGGGTGGCAATGTCAACCAGGCGATCGCCGAGCTGGACGAAGTTGTGCGGTTGAGCCCTGGGTTTGTCGAGGCGGTGCTGTTGCACGCTGAGTTGCATCTCAGGAATGGGGAGGCTTCAACCATTGTTCCGGAGCTGGAAGGACTATCGCGGGTGGTGCCCGATCTGCCGGCGCCGAAGGTATTGTTAGCTGAAGCTTACCGGATGCTGGGCCGGCTGGATGATGCGGCCGCGCTGATTCAGGAACAAATCAAGCGGGCGCCGCAGAACTCATCGTACCAGGCCATGCTTGGGCTGATTCTCAAGCAGCAGAACAAGACGGATGCGGCGCAGAAATCCTTCGAGAAGGCGATGGCACTGGACCCGGCGAATGCCCTCGCAGTCGAGCAATTGATCGATCTGGATATTGGTAACAAGAATTACGCAGAAGCGCACCGCCGCCTTGAGCAGTTCCGGCAAAAACAACCTAATGGTGGGACGGCTTATTATCTGGAAGGTAAAGTAGCGGCCGCCGAGGGTAAGTTCGATGTGGCGCAGTCCGCCTTGTTCAAAGCGTTAGAGGCTGATCCTAACGAGACGCGAGTTTACGACCTGCTGCTTCCCATTTACAGCCGCGCGAATAAGCTGCCGGATGCTCTGGCCCGGCTCAATGATATCCTGGCGAAGAAGCCAGATGATGCGCGGGCGCTTTTAATGAGCGGGATGATCTATGATCAGCTGAAGGATGTCGCGAAGGCGCGCGAAGCTTACGAGAAAGTATTAACGCTCGCACCCAATTCCATCTCGGCTTTGAATAACCTCGCTTATCTTTACGGCGAGAAACTCAATGATCTCAACCGCGCGGCTGAGCTGGCGCAAAAGGCTCGCGCGCTTGCGCCGGGCGATCCCGCTGTCCTGGATACACTCGGCTGGATTATGTACCGGCAGGGGGATTACCAGCAGGCTACTGATCTGCTTGGTCAAAGCGCGGCCAAGAGTCCCGAGCGGGCGGAGATTCAATATCATTTGGGCATGGCGAGCTATATGATGGGACGCAGAGACGAGGCGCGAGCGGCGTTGGAAAAATCTGTAAGTTCCGAGGAGCAATTTGCCGGAAAAGATGAAGCGCGGCGGCGACTGTCGTTGCTGACCGATAACAATACCGCGCAAACGGTTGGGGCTGCGGAATTGCAAGCCTCCCTGAAACAGCAGCCGGACGATCCGCTGTTGTTGTTGCGCCTGGGCGAGGCATATGAACGAGACGGGGCGGCGGGCAAGGCGGCAGAAGCTTTCGAGCGCGCTTTTACCATCAACCCCAAGCTGACGGCGGCAGCGATGAAGCTGGCGCAGTTGAATGCCGGGCCATTGCACAATCCGGAAAAGGCGTTGCAATTTGCCCAGAAAGCGAGGGAACTTTCTCCGGGTGACGCCAAGGCGAGCGCGCTGGTGGGAGTGATTGCGCTTCAGCTGAAAAACACAGCGTGGGCCTACAGCCTGTTGCAGGAAAGCGCTCGCGACCTGCCGCATGACGCGACCGTTCTGCACGATTTCGCCTGGGCAGCTTACAATCTGGGGAAAGTCCCCGAGGCGCGCGACGCAATGCAACGCTCCCTCGATGCTGGACCGGGCGGCCCGAC
>QHBL01000149.1 GCA_003244125.1 Chthoniobacterales bacterium | reverse complement strand
GCTGCTCCGCGAAATGATCGCGCGCGGGCATGACGTCACTTTCTTCGAGCGAGACGTGCCGTTTTATGCGGCGCATCGAGATCTGGCTGAGCTGAACGGCGGAATTTTGTCGCTTTACAGCGAGTGGGACGAAACGCTGCCGCTCGCCCGACGTGAGGTCGCCGAGAGTGATGCTGCCATTGTCACCTCGTATTGTCCCGATGGCCTCGGCGCTTCGGAGCTTGTCTGCGGCTCATCCGCGTTGCGCGTGTTTTACGATCTCGACACGCCGGTCACGCTCGCGCGTGTGCGCGCCGGCGAACCGCTTTCCTACATCGGCGAAAGCGGACTTTGCCACTTCGATCTCGTCCTCAGTTTCACCGGTGGCGCCGCTTTGCGCGCCTTGGAGGAAGAGCTCGGCGCACAACACGCCGCGCCACTCTACGGCAGCGTCGATCCGCTCATTCATCATCCCGTTGCGCCATTGGAAAATTTACGATCGACGCTCTCATATCTCGGCACTTTCGCGGCTGATCGTCAGCAGACGCTCGATGAATTGTTCATCAAACCTGCGCGTGCTTGGCCGGAGCAACGTTTCGTCATCGGCGGGGCGCAATACCCGCAGGAATTTCCCTGGGCGCCGAACATTTTTTTCCTTCAGCATCTCGCACCATCGCAGCATTCGGCCTTCTTCTGCTCCTCGCGGTTGACGCTGAATGTGACGCGCGCTTCGATGCGCGAGATGGGCTGGTGTCCTTCGGGACGGCTCTTCGAAGCCGCCGCCTGCGCCACGCCTGTGATCAGCGACTGGTGGGACGGCTTGGATGAATTCTTCACGCCTGACGAGGAGATTCTGATCGCGCATGACGCGAATGATGTGATCGACGCGTTGCAACTCAGCGATGGAGAATTGCGCCAAATCGCAACCGCAGCTCGCGAACGCGCCTTGAGCGAACACACCGCCGCTCACCGCGCCGCCGAGTTCGAACAACTGCTAATGAACGCGTCGCAGAATGCGCAATGTTGTAGCTGCGGCCCATCCTCGGCGGCTGTGGAAGTCTGATGCTCGGGATCATTCCAGCCGCGGGCGCGGGCAGCCGGATCCAACCACTGGCGTTTTCCAAGGAACTCCTTCCCGTTGGCGGCAGGCTCGACGGCGCGATCGAGCGGCCACGCGCGGTCAGCGAATACCTCATCGAACGCATGCGTATCGCCGGCGCGACCAAAATCTGTTTCGTCATCGGGGCGGGCAAGTCGGACATTCTTGAGTATTACAGCCAGCTGGAAGGCGTCAGCGTCATCTTCGTGGTGCAACCCGCGACCGCCGGCCTGTGCGATGCGATTTTCTGCGCCGCGCCGATCGTTGCCCCGAACGAGCAGGTCGTTGTCGGCCTACCCGACACGATCTGGTTTCCTGAGGACGGACTCAAGGCATTGCCCGATGACGAACTCTCGTTCCTTCTTTTTCCAGTCGAGCATCCGGAGTTCTTCGACGTTGTCGTCACGGACAATCAAAACCGGGTGCGCGAGATTCAGGTGAAGCAACATGATTGGAAATCCAAATGGGTCTGGGGCGCGTTCAAAATGCCGGGCGCTGTTTTCCACGAGCTGCATCAGCTCTGGCTGGCCCGGGAAAAACGCGACGAATATTTCGGCACGCTGGTGAACGCATGGCTGGCGCGCGGCGGAGTCGCGCAGGGCGTCCGCGCCGGTGAGTCCTACGTCGATGTCGGCACGCTCGATGGCTATCGCAGCGCCATTCGCCTGTTGAGCGAGCGGTCGAAGGAAGCGACGGAGGCGCTGGCATGAACGCGGTGCTTGAAACAAGCGATTTGCGACGGCGCATCGACGCGCTCGGCCCGTGGTTTCAAAACTTTTCCCTCGACGGCACTCCCACCGCGCCGCATCATTTCCTCGGCGATTACCCAGCGGTGAAATGGCGCAAGTTTGCTCATGCCATTCCCGCCGACCTCACCGGCAAGACCGTTCTCGATATCGGCTGCAATGCCGGATTTTATTCTTTCGAAATGAAGCGGCGCGGGGCCGAGCGCGTCCTCGCCGTTGATTATGACGAGCGATACCTGGCGCAGGCGCGCTTCATGGCTGAGACGCTCGGCCTCGAAGTCGAGTTCCAGCGACTCTCGGTCTACGACGTCGCGCAGCTGCGGGAGAAGTTCGACGTCGTCCTTTTCATGGGCGTGCTTTATCACCTGCGCCATCCGCTCCTGGCTCTCGATCTCATCCACGAGCATGTCGCGCGCGATTTGTTTGTTTTCCAATCAATGCAGCGCGGCAGTGACCAGCCGTTCCGTTCGGAGAACGATTACGATTTCTGGCAGACGGAAATCTTCGAGCGTCCCGAGTTTCCGCGCATGTATTTCATCGAGAAAAAGTACGCGGGTGATCCAACGAATTGGTGGATCCCAAATCGCGCGTGTGTGGAAGCGATGCTGCGCTCGAGCGGTTTCACCATTGTCGAGCACCCGGAAGAGGAAGTGTTCATTTGCCGGGCAAAATGAGTGTCGTTTGTCATGTCGAGCGGAGCCGAGACATCTTTGATCATTCACGGCGGCTGAATAGTCAGAGATTTGTCCACTCCGTTTCGCTGCGGTCGGAATGAGAAGAAGAGAGGTGACGCATGGTTGAAGCCGTCATGTTCTGGAACGAGCCGAACAATAAATCCCACTGGGATTCCGAGCTCGACCCTGAATGGCGGCGCTTTGCCGACATGGCGAAGCTGGCGGCGAAGGCCGTGGCCGAAGTGAATCCCGCCCTGACGCGGGTGCTCGGCGGCATTTCGCCCATCGATCCCGCGTTCATCGAGCGCATGGAAAAGTTTGGCGTGCTGGAGGAATTAAACGCGGTGGCAGTGCACGGTTTCCCGCTCGACTGGAATAACTGGATGCTCGATCAATGGCCCGAGCGGCTCGATGAAATTCACGCCGTCACGGACTTGCCGGTTTGGATCAGCGAGGTCGGCATCTCCACTTTCGGCGCGGAAGAAGTGCAGGAATTTGGATTGCGCAGAACAGCCGAGCTGCTCATCGGCCGCGCGCCACGGATTCATTGGTACTCACTTTATGATTTGCCCAGGGCCTGGCCAGCGACGACGCGGCATCGCGAAGCGGAAGGGTCAAGCTATTACCGGCATTTTCACATGGGATTGCTCCGCGAAGATGGAACGCCCAAGCGCGCGCTCCGGTTGTTTCCCGAGTTCACGCCGGAGCTTGGCATCTGCCAGTGGTTCCATTTTGAAGATCACAGGCTCGATGACGCAGTGAATTGGCTTCGCAAACTCGGTGTCACTTATCTCCGCACCGGTTTGAGCTGGGCCGATAGCTTCCGCCCCGGCACCGATGCCTGGTTTGATCGCCAGATGAACGCGCTGGCTGAGTTCAATGTCACGCTCACCTTTTGCTTCACACCTGAGCACCGCGGCATTGTCCCGCATCACACCAGCCCACCCGTGGTGAGCGAAGAGTTTGCCGAATTCTGCGCGCGCATGACGCAGCGTTACGCGCCCACGACGCTCAACGCGGTGCAGACGACGAGGTGACGACGTTCGTCTTCGTTCGCCACGGCGAAAACGATGTCATCAGCACGAAAATCGCGGGCCGCAAAGCCGGTTTGCATTTGAACGAAGCTGGCCGGCAGCAAGCACGCCACATCGCTGATGCGCTCGGCGATTTCCCGATTGATGCCATCTATGCCGGTCCACTCGAGCGCGCTTGCGAGACCGCGGAGCCACTCTGCCAGCGCCTCCATTTGCCGCTCCAGATAGCTGACGAGTTCAACGAGATCGAGTTTGGCGATTGGACGGGCGAGGAATTCACCGATCTGCGAAAGAAAGGGGAATTTCAGGTTTGGAATTCATTACGAAGTTTCTCCGCTCCACCGGACGGAGAAATGATGCTCGCGGTCCAGGCACGCGTCGTCGCCAGGCTGCGCGAACTTCGCGCCCGCCATCAGTTCGTCGTCATTTTCAGTCACGGCGACGTCATTCGCGCAACCATCGCCTACGCGCTCGGGGTGCCGCTCGATCTGTTCCAGCGCATTCAGGTTGATTCCGCTTCCATCAGCGCCGTCGAATTGGGCGACGAAACCTTGCGCGTCCGCCTCGTCAACGGCAGCAGTGATCAGCGCACTATTTTGCCAAACCTGGCGCGGCCCTTCTAATCAGGTTCTGTGAAGCTGCCGTTGGTTTTCCTCCAGCGCATCCAGCACCGTCTCCGGCGACACATCCCGCTGTAATTCGTGCAGTTCAGGATTTTTCGAAGCTTCAATCTCCAGCTTCTCCGCCACCGCTTTCACCAGCGTGATTAGCCGCGTAATCTCATGTTCAGCCAGCAGACTGATTTGCAGGTCGAGATCGGCGCGTTTGTCCGCCTGTTCCTGCATCCGGTTCTGCGAAATGAGCACGAAGGTCGAGAGGAAAATCGCCTCTACCGACGCGAACATCGCCAGCACCACAAAAGTGGGATCGAATCTCGGCCACGGGATCCAGGGAAGGTTCGCCAGGATTCACCCGCCGAAGAGCACAAGGTGGATGTAGACGAACCGCATGCTGCCGGTAAATCGCGTGATGGTGTCGGCGACTGATTGCTGCGCTGGTTTTCGCTGCTCCTCCAGTTGCCGGCGCTTTACCAGCACGCGGATGTTGCGCTCCATCACGCCCGTCATCCCACCGTTTTGCTCCTCCTCGGCCATGCCAGTTACTTCGCTTTTCGACCGGGCGAGAGATGCAATCTCCTGCGCCTGCTGACGGAGAAGCAACGCGCGGCGATTTCGGCGGCTTCGTCACTAAGGGCGTGAAGGTTCCTCGAGCAAGCTGCTGCGACCGTGCCTGGTTAGGAGTTCCTTAAATCGAGGATCACGGCGCAGCGAATCGAATTCAGCGCTTGGTCGTACATTCCATTCAAGAAGTAGGCTTCCCCTAAATTCCCTTGAATCGCTGGGCTGTTCGGGTCCAACTCGGCCGCGCGAGCGCAATAACGCAAAGCTTCTGGAAAATGCCGCTCGAAAATAAGCATGCTTCCGAGAGCCGAATTATTGGTGGCAGAAAGCGGATCGAGCTCCTGTGCCCGTTTCATGTGCGACACCGCTTCACCAAGTTGACCTTGAGCGCACAAAGCCCAGGCGTAGCGCTGATGCGCGATGGGCAAATTCGAATTTAACTCCAAGGCATGGCGCAGCGCGGCCCGGCTATCCTTGTCGTCGCCCATCTGCGCGCCTGCCATCGCCACGTATGCCTCCGCCAGCGTGTTATCCAGCGCCAACGCGTGCTCGGCTGCGGCCTTGCACTTCGGCATGACGTCGGCCGAAGGCGCATATGTGTAGTAGGCCTGCAAATTATAGCAGTCGGCCAGAAGCGCGTAGGCCAACGCATAGTCGGGATCCTTGGTCACAGCTTCTTGGAAATAGTCGACCGCTTTCTGAAGTCCTTCTTTCGAGCGTTTGCTATAGAAATAAATACCCATCAGGTAAGCATTGTAGGCGTCGGTGTTACTCGTGTAACGCTTCGCAATCTGCTTTTGCTGCTCGGGCGAGAGCCCTAGGGCCAGGGCTTTGGTGATCTCGCTTGAAATCGAATCTTGAATCCCGAACACGTCCGTAAACGTCTCGTCAAACTTCTCCGTCCAAAGCGTTCGGCCGTTCCGAGCACTTATAAGTTGAACATTAACCCGAACACGATCTCCCGACCGCTGAACCGTTCCAGTCAGCACAGCGTCAGCTTTAAGCTCACGCGCGGCTGCAAGCGCGTCGTCAGTCCGTCCTTTGTACTTCAACACTGCGCTCGTCGGCAGCACGTTTATCTGTTTTATCTTGCTCACCTGCCCAATCACCGCGTCAGCCATTCCCAAGCCGAGTAGCTCATCGTTATTGTTAGGCCCAATTGGCTGGAACGGGAGAATGGCGATAGACTCAATCTTTTCCGAAGCCGTCGATTGCGCCGGAGATATAGCGCCACTCGCACCGCTATTCTTAGCTGCGCTCCGCTTTTCCCATACAAACACCGACAATATGGCGGTCAGAAGCACCACACCAGCAGCCATCGGTAACAGCAACGATCTTCTTTTTGCCGCCCGCAATGACGACGGTGAACCAGATGAGCCGCCTGAACATTCTTTGATCGATTCAGCCAAAACCCCAGCTGATGGGTAGCGTTTTCGCGGGTCCTGTTGCGTTGCCTGTTGGATCACATCTCGAAGACAACGTTCCATCATAGCATCAGTGCTGGTTGTGACACTATTTGGTGCGGGATTGAGTAGTTCAGAAAGCAATATCCCAAGGGAGTAAACGTCCGTTGCTATGGTCGAGACCTGGCTGGTGCGTTGCTCCGGCGCGGCGTACTTCGGTGTGAGCCGTCGCTCAGTTGCCTGGGTCACGTCGTTAGCCTCGCCGGCTACGACTTTGGCGATGCCGAAATCGAGTAACTTCAGTTCGCCATCGCTCCTGACCAGAATGTTGGAAGGCTTGATGTCGCGGTGGATCACGCCTTGCTTGTGCGCCATTTCCACCGCCGAGCAAATCTTCAGGAACAGCTCGATTCGCTCCCACCGGGAGCATTTGTTTTCCTCGACGAACTTCGTGATGGGCTTGCCATCGACGAACTCCATCACCACATATGGCAAATTATCGTTTGTTATTCCGGCATCGAGCAGGCGCGTAATATTAGGATGCTCCAGAGTGGCCAGGATTTGGCGTTCCCCACGAAAACGGCGTAGCACCTCTTCGGTATCGGTCCCGCGCTTCAGGACCTTGATTGCCACCTGCTTCTCAAATTGCCCATCGGCCCTCTGCGCCAGGTAAACAGTGCCCATACCGCCTCGTCCGAGCTCGCGGGTGATGGCATAGGCGCCGAGCCGTTCACCTACCCGACTGCATTCGTCGCCCCGTAAGCAGCTCGCAGCCATTTCCGCGAAATGCTCGAGCGCCGTTGTGTCCTGGCTCAGCAATCTCTCCGCTTCCTGCAGCAAGCCGGTGTCATTCCCACAAGCTTCCCGAAGGCTCTTAGTCCGACGTTGTGGAGATGGTTCTTCGAGCGCAGCCCCGAGAACATGCTTAAGACGCTGCCAGTGATTCCGGTTCGATAGTGCGAACATTTTGGCCTGTTACTCTCTTACTCTCGAATAGCTAACTCGATAAATATGCTCGCAACCATAACTTGGCCGTAGCCCAGTCGCGTTTGACTGTCGCTGGAGATGACTCCAACACGGAAGCGATCTCCTGGATAGTTAAGCCGCCGAAAAAACGTAGCTCAACTACCTGGGCCTGTCGCGCATCAACTGTTTCCAGTTCTTCGAGTGCCTGATCCACCAGCTCAAGATTAAGGTCGCGTTCGTCACAAAAGTCGAGAGCTGCGTCCAGTGGCAGCCGCGCCAGCCCCGCGCCTCCACGTTTTAATCGGCTCCGCGCGACTCCGTAGCTTATCAATATTCGCCGCATTGCGCGGGCGGCGAAAGCTGCGAGGTGAGCTTCGCTACGCCACCGTTCATCTGGCTGCTTAAGCACGCGCAACAGTGCTTCATGGAGGAGTGCAGTTGGCTGCAAAGTGTGCTCAGCACGCTCACCCTTGAGGTATTGCGCCGCGAGGCCTCGCAGACTCTCGTAGGTCTCGGCCGAAAGCGCACCGGCTGCGGGACGACTACGATCGTCAGTTGGTCCAATCTGTGGCTCCATCGCGCCTCCCTCTATGACCATCCTAGAGGAGACAAAGCTTCGGAACCAGTCAATTTACAGCCTACACCGAAAGGATGAGCCGTTTTCGTCGGGTTTGTGGCTTATAATGATGTGAACCACTACTGCGCAGACGGCCGATGACCCCAAAGAACATCGGTTTCATCGTCTTCGACGAAATGGCGGCAGCCGAAATGAGCGGCGCCGCTGAAGCTTTCACCCGCGCCCATTTGCCCACGACCTACGGATGCGAATGTCACTGTTATAACGTCATTACCATCGGAGTAACTACTGAGCCTTGCTTTAGTTCTTCTGGTTTAAGCGTCAA
>QHBL01000133.1 GCA_003244125.1 Chthoniobacterales bacterium | reverse complement strand
ATGTAACCGCCGCGATCGAACACGACGCTTTGAATATTCTTCTCGCGCAGCTTCTCCGCGATCGACTTGCCGATCCGCTCCGCCGTCTCGCGATTGGCCGAGGCTTTTCCGGCACGCTCTTTTTGTAGCGTCGACGCCGCCACGAGAGTCTTGCCGGCATCATCATCAATCGCCTGCGCATAAACGTGTCGTCCCGAAAAATGAACTGTGAGCCGCGGACGCTCGGCCGTGCCGTTCACCTTCTTTCGAATGCGCCGGTGGATGCGCTGCCGCACCATCCTACGATTAATTGCCATTATTGGACCGTCTTTCCTTCCTTGCGCCGAATCTGCTCGCCGGCGTAACGAACGCCTTTGCCCTTATAAGGCTCGGGCGGATAGAAGCGCCGGATGTCCGCCGCCACTTGCCCGACGAGCTGCTTGTCGATTCCGCTGATCGCGATCTTGGTATTTTCCGTCACCGCAATCTTGATCTCCTTGGGAATCGGGAACAAAATCGGATGCGAAAATCCGAGGGAAAGATTCAGCGTCTGCCCCTGCACGGCCGCTTTGAAACCAACCCCCTCGATTTCCAAATTCTTGGTGAATCCTTCGCTCACGCCGCGCACCATATTGTTAAGCAGAGCGCGCGAGAGACCATGCAACGCTTTCACGCTCCGCGTCTCCGCCCCCCGAGCTAACGAGACGTGGTTATTCTCCACCTTCGCTGAAATCTCCCGCGGCAATTGCCAACTCAGCTTTCCCTTCGGGCCTTCTACTGCAACGGCGCCGTCGTTCCCGACGTTCACTTTTACCTTGTCCGGCAACTGAATGTCTTTGTTTCCAATTCGCGACATGAGTTCGTTAGATCGTTAGGAAAGCTAAATCGTCACCAAACATAAGCCAGCAGCTCGCCGCCCAGCTTTTGCTTCTTCGCTTCGCGCCCCGAGAGCACCCCGCGCGAGGTAGAGAGAATAGCGATCCCCATTCCACCTAACACGCGCGGAATGTCGTCCGCGCCGACATAGCGCCGCAAACCCGGACGGCTCACCCGTTTCAGGCCCGTGATGGCGCTGCTGCGATCCACCAGCTTGTTTGTGATCTTGATTCGCGGATGAGCTTCGGTGCGGTCGAGCTCGTAGTCCGTAATATAACCTTCGTCCTTTAGAATACGCACCACCTCCGCCTTGATTCTCGAGTAGGGCACAAATAGCTCCGCCTTCTGCGCGCGCGCGCCATTGCGCACACGCGCCAGCAGATCAGCGATTGGGTCGGTAACTGTACTCATTTAAGTGCTGTAGTTGTTCGTGTTCTTCGCGCTCTTTCGTGGTGAGCATTCACGCCGCTTGCGCTACCGGCTTTTTCGCGCGGTCGCTGAACGGCATTCCCATTTCGCTGAGCAGCGATTTGGCTTCATCGTTCGTGCGAGCGGTGGTCACGATGGTAACATCAAATCCGATGTTGCGCTTGATTTTGTCGAGCTCGACCTCGGGGAAAATGGATTGGTCAGAAACGCCCAGCGTATAGTTGCCGTTCCCGTCAAAACCGCGCGGCGACACCCCGCGGAAATCCCGAATGCGCGGCAGCGCTGCCTTGATCAGCCGTTCCAGGAATTCGTACATCCGTTCCCCGCGCAACGTCACCTTCGCGCCGATCGCCTGGTCTTTGCGCAGCTTGAAATTGGAAATGCTCTTCTTCGCCCGCGTCTCCGCCGGCCGCTGGCCAGTGATCAACGCCAGCTCAGTCTTCGCGTCATCCAGCGCCTGCTTCACATCAGATTGCGACCCCACGGAAGTGTTGATCACCACCTTCTCCACCTTCGGCACCTCGTGCACGTTCTTGTAGCCATGCTGCTCCCGCAGCGCCGGCATCACGCGCTCTTTGTAGTCTTTGTAAAATTCGTTCTTCATTTTCTAACCAACCGCTCCGCTACTCGGTCCCCTCTGAGCTAACTCCGCAGGATCGCTTGACTCCGCTTCGCTCCGCTCGGCATGACTATTTAGTCTTTTCCTTCTTCGCCTTCGTCTCCTTCTTAGGTTTCCCTTTCTTCTCCGTCTTCTCGATCAATCGCACATTGGAAATATGGATCGGCCCTTCCCGCTCCGCGATCTTCCCCTGCGGATTATCCTGCGATTTCCGGAGGTGTCGTTTAATAATTCGCACACCTTCTATCAGCACCCGCTGCTTCTTTGGCAGCACCTGCAAAATCTTCCCGCTCGATCCGCGAAAATTACCCGCGATCACCTCCACGTTATCGCCCTTCTTCACATGAAATCGCGGTCTCATAGCGGAAGACAGGCGTCTCGCCTGTCACGGCACGCAGGCGTCTCGCCTGCAGTCTCGTCACCTCGCCCGCCCTTCATAAAACCTCCGGCGCCAGCGAGACGATCTTCATAAAATTCTTCTCCCGCAGCTCGCGCGCGACCGGCCCGAAGATGCGCGTCCCGCGCGGATTCAGATCCTTATCAATGATCACGATGGCGTTGTTATCGAAGCGCAAGGCCGAACCATCATTGCGTTTGATTGGCTGCCTCGTTCGCACCAGCACCGCGCGCACCACCTCACCCTTCTTCACTGTTCCCGTCGCGCTCGCTTCCTTCACGTTCGCGGTAATCACGTCGCCGATCCGCGCATATAGCGTCGCCTTGCCGATGACGCCGATCATCGTCGCCATCCGCGCGCCGGTGTTATCCGCCACATCTAATCTCGAACGAATCTGGACCATGATTATTTTCCCATTACCTCGACTAAACGCCACCGCTTCAGCTTGCTCACCGGCCGCGTTTCCATAATCCGCACCGTGTCGCCATCCTTTGCCTTGTTCTCTTCGTCGTGAGCGTAGAACTTCTTCTTCTGCTTGATGATCTTGCCGAACTTGGCATGCGGCACACGCGTGACCGATTGCACCACGATGGTCTTGTTCATCGAGCTGGAAATCACCTCGCCCACGCGCGTCTTGCGCGCGCCGCGCTGCTGCGACATCGCGCTCCCCTGCTCAGCCGCAGCATCGGGAACGCTGCTCGTCATTGTACTCGCTTCGTCCGCCATAATTACTTCGCCGCCTCCGCTTTCTTATTTTTCCGCCGCGAGAGCACCGTCTCGATCCGCGCCACATCGCGCCGCAGCAAACGCAACCTGCTCGGCTGTTCCAGTTGCCCGCTCTGTTGCTGCAAACGCAAATGCAAACTTTCCTGCCGCAGATCGCGCTTCTTCGTCAGAAGCTCGTCCATACTCAACTCCGCTATTTCTTTGATTTTCATTTCGAATCACGGACACACCCGATCGGAATGATGCCTCAACCTTGTCATGTCGAGCGAAGCCGAGACATCTCTAATTGTGCTTCGCAGCGTGTCGCCTCCGACATCGTCAGAGATCCTTCGACTCCGCTGCGCTTCGCTCAGGATGACAAACATAAATCACGCAGCCACATGGTGCCTCGTTAAAAACTTCGTCCGCACCGGCAACTTATCCGCCGCCAGCCGCAACGATTCGCGCGCGACGGTTTCCGTCACGCCATCCAATTCGAACAAAATATTTCCCGGCTTGACCGTAGCCACCCAGAACTCCGGCTGGCCTTTACCCTTACCCATCCGGGTTTCTGGCGGACGCGACGTGACTGATTTGTCTGGGAAAATGCGAATCCAAAGCTTGCCTTTGCGCTTCATGTTGCGCGTCAATGCCACCCGCGCGGCCTCGATCTGCGTGTTGGTGATCCAGGCGCGCTCCAGCGTTTGCAGCCCAAATTCGCCGAAATCGATCCGCAGATTGCGCGAAGCGGTCCCTTTGCGGCTGCCCCGCTGCGTCTTGCGATACTTCACTCTTTTCGGCATCAACGGCATAACAAATCTCCTAACGAGCTCTAGACTGCGGCCGGTTCGGCCGGCGGCGGTGGCGGCGCGGCGGGCGCGGAACTCTCCGGCGCCGCTTCTTCCTTCTTACAAATCCAGCATTTCACTCCGATCTTGCCGTAAACCGTATTCGCTTCCGCAAAACCGTAATCAATTCCGGTGCGCAAAGTATGCAGTGGCACCTTACCTTCCCTATACCATTCCGAACGCGAAATCTCCGCCCCATTCAGCCGCCCCGAGCTGCGCAACCGAATTCCAAGCGCGCCGAAATCCATCGCCACCTGCACCGCTTTTTTCATCGCGCGCCGATAAGCAATGCGCCGCTCGATTTGCAGCGCCACGTTCTCCGCCACCAGTTGCGCATCGAGCTCCGGCGTCTTGATCTCCTGAATATCTATCTTGATCTGTTTGCCCTGCGCCATCCTCGAAATTTCTTCCGTCATCTTTTCGATCTCCGCGCCTTTACGTCCGATAACGATGCCTGGCCGCGCGGTGTGAATTGTCACCCGAATCGAGTTCCACGCTCGCTCGATCACGATCTTCGACACCGCCGCGAACTGGAGCTTCTTCTTCACATAGTTGCGAATCTCGATGTCGCTGTGCAAAAATCCCGGCAGCTCCTGCGGCGACGCGTACCAGCGCGAACGCCAGTCGCGATTCACCCCGAGCCGAAAACCGATTGGATTAACCTTTTGTCCCATAGTTTGTCGTCCTGAGCGAAGCGAAGCGGAGTCGAAGGATCTCTAGCTGCCAGCGTCGCATCGTCATTTCTTGTCCTTCTTCGTACCTGCCGCCGGCTTCGTTCGCTTCTCGTTAGCTGCTTCAGTTGCCACGTTAAGCTTCTTTCTCGCAGCCTTCTTCGCCGTCTTTCGATCAGCCCGCGTCTCGATCTTGATCTCATCCGTGAGCACGATCCGAATATGACTCGTCCGCTTCAAAATCCGTGAGCCGCTCCCGCGCGCGCGTGCCATCATCCGCTTCATCGTGGGCCCTTCGCCCACGACCGCTTCCTTCACCACCAGGCCATCGACCTTGAGGTTGGCATTGTTCTCGGCGTTAGCGACCGCGCTCTTCAGCGTCTTATTAATAAGAGCCGCCGCCTTCTTCGGACTGGACGCGACCACATCCAGCGCCGCCGAAACCGGCAACCCCTGGATCTCACGCGTGACTTCGCGCGCCTTGAACGGCGAAATCTTCGCGTACCGGTATATCGATCGAACTTCCATCCTTCTTTCGTCTAAGAGTTGAAGAGTTACAGCGTTAAAGCGGCTCCGCTTTAACCCTTCAACTCTTCATCCCTTCAACGTTCCCCCACTTCCCGCCGCGCATCGACTTCCAGCCGATCCCCCACTTTGATCTTCTCCTTCCCAGATTCCTGAATGAC
>QHBL01000257.1 GCA_003244125.1 Chthoniobacterales bacterium | reverse complement strand
GGGCATCATCCTCGCCGCACTCGCGCTCTGCGTTTCCACTTTCGCCACCTCAAGTATTTTCACCATCAGCGCGATGGCGATGATCTACCTCGTCGGCCACCTCGAATCCGTCGCGCGGGAGTATTGGCTGGAACAACATGGCGCCGGCTGGATCACTCGCGCTTTCCTCGCCGTCGTTGCCTTTATTTTTCCAGATCTGCAAGCGTTCAATTTGAGCGATCAACTCATCGGCGGCGCGGCGGTGAACAGTGGGATGTTACTGAAGCTATTCGAACTCGGAGGCGTTTACACGATCGCCTATTTGCTGCTCGCCATTGCAATTTTTTATCAGCGCGAATTATGAGACACGCGCTGCCGCGCAGCTCGAATGGACCGCGATTCCGCTGCCAGCGACCGACGGCAGCTACAACGTGTCACCACCTGCGCTCCACCACAGTGAATTTATGATCCGCACTTTCGCCGCTGTCGTCTTCATCGCGCTGGCGTTTGTGCCCGCGAAATTGAATATCGAAACGGATCTCGCTCGTCAACATCTTGCCAGCGGCCCGCTCGGTCTCGGCCTTTGCGAACGCATCGGCCAATCCGCATTTGTCGCTGTGCTCGGCGGCTTCCGCTCGGTCGTTGCAGATCTGCTTTTCATCGACGCCCAAGCGGCCTGGGAGCGGACCGATTGGACACATCTGCTCCTGCGCCTGCGCCAGGCGACCGAGCTTCAGCCACGCGCGATCATGTTCTGGGACATCGCCGGCTGGCACATGGCGTGGAACGCCAGCATCGCCGCGCAAAACGACGAAGCGCGCTCTCCTCTCGCTCGCCAGCGCGCTGGGCGCGAATACATCGAGCTCGGGCGCGATTTTCTCCGGCGCGGCATTGCCAACAACCCGCGCAAACCGCAACTGTATGAAGCGCTCGCGCGCCTCTACCGCGATCGTTTGCACGACCACGCGCGCGCGGCCGAAAATTTCTTCCAAGCCTCGCAACTTCCCGGCTGCGCTGCTTACGACGAGCGCTTCTCCGCCTACGAGCTCTCCTATTGCGAGGGCCGGGAACGCGAGGCCTACGAACGATTGCGCGCGCTTTACCTGCGCGGGGAGCGCGAGCGATTACCCACGCTCGTCGCGCGGCTGCGGGCGCTGGAGGAGAAGCTGAACGTTCCGCCAAGCGAGCGGGTGGGCCAGCATTGAAGCAGCCGGTTTCATCCACCATGTAACGATGTAACGTTTCAACGTTTCAACGCTTCCCCGTTCCCCAATGCGCTTCGCTATTTTCACTGATGTTCATGCCAATCTCGAAGCCCTCGAGGCTGTGCTGGCCGATGCGCAGGAGCATCATTGCACCCACTACGTCTGCCTCGGCGATGTCGTCGGTTACAACGCCAATCCGCGTGAGTGCATCGACATGGTGCGTGAGCTCGATTGCCCCATCGTGAAAGGGAACCACGACGAACAGGCGTCGCTGCCGGAGACCTCCGGCGACTTCAACGAAATGGCCGAGCGCGCCATGAAATGGACGCGCACGCAGCTGACGGAGGCCGACCGCGATTGGCTCGCTGATCTGCGTCTGCAGCGACAGGTGCGTGATTTCACCATCGTCCATGCCACGCTCGATACGCCCGGGCAGTGGGGCTACGTCTTTCGCGATCTCGATGCCGCCGCCAGCTTCACTTACCAGCACACCACGCTCTGTTTTTTCGGGCACACCCACATCCAGTGCGCGTTCATTCGCGATGACCGCGCCCGCCGCACCAACGACGAGCAGATTCACATCGAGTTCGGCAAAAAGTATTTCATCAATGCCGGCAGCGTGGGTCAGCCGCGCGACGGCGACTGGCGCGCCGCCTATTGCATTTATCACGCCGAGGAGAACCTGGTCGAACAACGCCGCGTCCGTTACGACCTCGACTCGGCGCGCAAGAAAATCATCGAGGCAGGTTTGCCGCGCCTCCTTGCTGACCGGCTCGCGCTTGGCCGCTGATGCCGCGGGAGAAAATCCTCGTCATCAAACCGAGCTCGCTCGGCGATGTCGTGCACACGTTGCCGGCCGTGGGCGCGGTGCGTGACGCGCATCCTCAGGCGGAGATTACATGGCTCATTAATCCCGAGTGGGCGCCGCTTTTGCGCGGCAATCGCGACATCGACCATGTCCACATTTTTCCGCGGAGCCAATTCCGCGGTTTGGGCGCGGCCACGCGATTGCTGCCGTGGATTCGCCGGACGCGGCGGCTGCAACCCGATATCGCGCTCGATTTCCAGGGACTGCTGCGCAGCGCGCTCATCGCGAAGGCGAGCGGTGCGAAACAGGTCCTCGGCCTGAGCGACGCGCGGGAAGGCTCGCGTTTGTTCTATGATGAGACCGCGCAGGTCGATCGCACCCAGCACGCGGTCGATCGCTATCTGCAACTGGCGAAACTCTTCGGCGCCAACCTGGACCAGCCGCTGCGCTTTCCCCTACCCACGGGCGACGCTCTTCCGCGATTCGACCCGGAGCCGCGCTTCGTTGTTCTGCATCCGCACGCTCGCGGCCGCAGAAAATCGCTCAGCCGTTCTGTCATTCTCGAGTTCTGCCGCGCCCTGGCGCCGACACGCGTCGTCGTTGTCGGGCAATCGCGCCGGCGCTTTTCCCCTCCCGAGAATTGCATCGATCTCACAAATCGAACCACGCTCCTGCAATTGGTCTGGTTGATCCACAACGCCGCTTACGTCATTAGCGTCGATAGCGGGCCGATGCACATCGCCGCCGCGCTCACGGCGAATCTCGCTTCCATTCACACCTGGAGCGATCCGCGCCGCGTAGGGCCGCGCAATGCCGCGGCGTCGATTTGGAAAAACGGAAAGCTGCTGCGCGTTTCCGATCTCCATCCGGCGATGGATTTGCGCAAGAGCCGCAAGTTCCGGCGCGACGATGTTAAACCCGTCGCTGAGCTGGCGATGAAAGCGCTCGCCAGACCGATCATCCCAAGCTTCGCTCGGAATGACGAGATTGCAGAATAAATTCCGCCAGCGCCAAATCGCCCGCGAACGTGATCTTCATATTGTGTTCTCGCGCCGGCACGATCGCCACCTTTGCTCCGAGCAGTTGAACAGCGGAGACTTCGTCAGTGATGTGAAGAGATCTGTCCGCCACGTGGCCGAACGCTTCGAGTAAGAGAGAGCGCCGGAAAATCTGCGGCGTCTGCATTGCGAAAACATTCGCGCGATCGATCGATCCGCTGACGAATTGCTGCGAATCGCAAGTCTTGAGCGTGTCCGTAACCGGAGCCGCGAGAACCGCGGCGCCATGTTTTTGTGCAGCAGAAAAGATGCGTTCGATTTCGCCTGGCGTGATGAGGGGCCGCGCGGCGTCGTGGACCGCGACGAACTCGCCGGCAACAGCGCTCAGTCCGGCTTCGACCGAATCCTGCCGCCGTTCGCCTCCGGCAACAACGGCGCTCACTTTCGTGATCACCTTCGTCAGCGCCCGCACTTCATCGAGTTTCGCGGGCTGCACCACAACCACGATTGAGTCGACACTCGCGGCGCGATCAAATGCGCAAAGCGAATGCTTTATCACTGCTTCGCCGGCGAGTTGCGCGAGCACCTTATCGAACCCTGTGCGCGTGCTGCTTCCCGCCGCAACGGTGATGGCGCTCAGCCTCAACCTGTCAACCATGCCAGTCCGGCTCCGACCTCAACTTCGCAACTGCCGCTGCACTTCTGCGCTCAGCGTCTTGCCGTCGGCGCGTCCCGCCACTTTCGTTTGCAACGCCTTCATCACCGCGCCCATTTGTGCACGCGAGGTCGCGCCCGTTTCGCGGATCGTTTCGCTGACAATGCTCTGCAATTCCTCCGCGCTCATTGCCTGCGGGAGATAGGCGTTGAGCACCGCGATTTCCGCATTCTCTTTCTCCGCAAGCTCCGGCCGGCCGCCTTTTTTAAAGCTCTCGATTGAATCCTGCCGTTCCTTCACCTGCTTGCGAATGACCGCGGTTGCGTCGGCATCATTGAGTTCGCCATCGGCGCCGACTTTCTCGATCGCAGAATTCATCAGCGCCGCTTTGACCAGGCGCAAGACGCTAAGTCGCGCAGCGTCTTTCGCGCGCATGGCCTCCTTCAGATCGTCATTAATCTTCTGCTGCAACGACATCGCGCGATGCTAGACAATCTCGCCCGGCAAAGCAACTCGTTGCAGCTGCGCGGCGCAAGCACGCGCCGCCGCCACATCGCTGATCGAGATCACGGCCACGCCTTTGCGCGTGCGCCCAAGCAAGCCGGCGAGCACGCCGCCCGGGCCAAGCTCGATGAACAAATCGCAGCCGCGCGCGAGCATTCCCTCCATGCAATCGACCCAGCGCACCGTGCCGGTGATCTGCTCCTGGAGCGTCTGCCGGATATCAGGCAACGTCGTCACTGCTCCGCCGGTGACATTGCTCACGACCGTGAAGCGCGGCAGTTGCATCTGCGTTTCGAGCAATGCGGCGCCGAATTGTCGATACGCGCTCTCCATTAGCCGCGAGTGATAGGCGCCGGCGACGTTGAGCATCGTTGCGCGGCGAATGGCGAACTCTTTAGCTAACGACGCTGCCGCTTCGATCTTCGCCCGCTCACCCGAAAGCACGATCTGCCCGGGCGAATTGATGTTGGCTACATCTACATCAGCGGCCGCCGCGAGTGAGCGAGCGGAATTCTCATCCGCGCCAATCAGCGCCACCATCGCGCCTTCCGTGGCCGCGCAGGCTTCCTCCATCAGCGTGCCGCGTTTCTGCACCAGGCGCAAGCCGCTCTCGAAATCGAAAGTGCCCGCGGCCGCGTGCGCTGTTAATTCGCCGAGTGAGAGGCCAGCGGCAGCCTCGATGAAAAGATCGCCAGCCAGGTCGCGCAGGACAGCGAGCGCCGCCAGGCCGTGAACAAAAAGCGCCGACTGGCAATTTGACGTTTTCGTCAGCTCATCGAGGGGACCATTCCACGTGGTCTCACTCAGCTTGCGACCGAGAATCGCGTCGGCGCGTTTAAACGTCTCGGCCGCGACGGGAAATTCCTGCACCAGATCTTTCCCCATCCCGACGCACTGCGCGCCTTGTCCGGCAAAGAGCAGCCCGATTTTGCGTGGCATAACTGACGACTAACGCGCGACGCTGCACGCGGCGAGCAGATTTCTGGGGAGCGCACGCTGCCAGCCTGTAGCATTTGGCCGCTGGCCAAATGCCGGTGGCAACGCTCCGCCGGACCACGACACGTTCGCGGCAAGCTGCCGCGAACGACAGGCTGGCAGCCTGTGCTCCCCAGAACCAGAGAAATGCGCTTGCGCGCGTGGGAGGGCTGGCGAGCATAATCGCGCAGCTTCCTCATGGCTTTTACCACTCGCGAAATCGAATCGCCTGATCCTGTGACGCGCGTCGTCGCGGCCGATGCGGCGCTGCGCGATGAACGTGAGCAGCAGCCGGGCAGCGAGGACATTGGCGAGAAGATGGTGCTCAACATGGGGCCGTCGCATCCGGCTACGCATGGGGTGTTGCGGCTCGTGCTCGAGATGGATGGCGAGGTTATCACGAAAGCGACGCCTGACGTTGGCTTTCTCCACCGCGGTGATGAGAAGATCGCCGAGAACATGCAATACAATCAGTTCGTGCCCTACACCGATCGGCTCGACTACCTTGCGCCGCTGGCGAATAACGTCGCTTACTCGCTCGCGGTGGAGAAACTCATGGGCTGGGAGATTCCCTCTCGGGGCAAAGCGATTCGCGTGATCTGCTGCGAGCTGGCGCGCATCTCCGCGCATCTGATGGGACTCGGCGCGATGGCGCTCGATCTCGGCGCCATGACGGTGTTTCTCTACACCTTCGAGCAGCGGGAAAAGATTTACGATTTGTGCGGGCTCATCAGCGGCGCGCGCTTCACCACGAGCTATACGCGGGTCGGCGGGCAGATTCGCGATCTGCCGGATAACTTCATGCCCGCGGTGAAATTGTTTCTCGATGGCTTCGGGCCGAGCCTTGATGAATGCGATCACCTGCTTACGCGCAATCGCATTTTTGTCGATCGCACGAAAGACATTGGCGTGATCCCGCGCGAGCGCGCCATCGCATATGCGCTTTCAGGACCAAATCTTCGCGGCAGCGGCGTTGAACACGATCTGCGCAGGAAGCATCCGTATCTCGATTACGAGCAATACGATTTCGAGGTCGTCGTCGGCACCACGGGTGACAGCTACGACCGTTATCTCGTGCGTCTCCAGGAAATGCGGGAGAGCGCGAAGATTCTCCGCCAGGTTATGGACAAGCTGCCGGGCGGTCCGATCAACGTGGCCGATTGGAAAAACATGCTGCCGCCGAAAGCGCGGGTAATGACAAAAATGGAGGAGCTGATTCACCATTTCATCGTGGTGACGGAAGGGCTGAAAGCACCGCCGGGCGAAATCTATTTCGGCGCGGAAAATCCGAAGGGCGAACTCGGCTTTTATATTAACTCGAAAGGCGGTGGCGTGCCGCATCGGTTGAAGATTCGCTCGCCCTCGTTTGTGAACCTGAGCATCCTGCCCGAGCTGCTGCCCGGCGCGATGATCAGCGACGTGGTGGCGATTCTCGGCAGTCTGGATTTTGTCATGGGAGAATGCGACAGGTAAACGATGCACAAATACATACTTCTTCTCGTCGCCGCGATTGCGTTCGCAGCCTGCAATCACAACCCGGTCTCGCGGCTGACGCTCGACAATTACAACAAGATCACTGAAGGCATGAGCAAAGCGCAGGTGGAGCAATTGCTCGGCCCGCCGGTGAAGACGGAAAGTAAAGACATGCTGGTGGTGCATCGGACAATTTACCGTTACGAAAACGGCACGCGTTTCGCGGAGATCGCGTTTAACGGCGACAACAAGGTGGAAAGCAAGACGACAAATCTCGATACGCAATGAGGCGCTGGCTGGGCGCGGCCGTGCTCAGCGCGCTGCTGGTCGCCTGCACTGGTCAACGCCTGACGCAGGCCAACGTCGATGAGGTGAGCGAAGGCATGACAAAGAAACAGGTGGAATCAATTCTCGGCCCGCCGACCGCCGTGGAGACGAAGGATTTCATGATGTTGAAGCGCATGACTTACAATTACCGGCAATCCAACGGCACGGTGACGATCCTGTTCAAGGACGACAAGGTGGTGGCGAAATCGAGCACGCTTCCGAAGTAGATGGCGACAACGATTCCGGCTGAATTCGAGCGGAAAGCGGACGAGGCCATCACGCATTATCCGCCGGATCGGAAACGCAGCGCCGCGCTCCCTTTGCTGCATCTGTGGCAGGAACAGTTCGGGTTCATCAGCGATGAGGGCGTGGAGTGGATCGCAGCCAAGCTGGAGCTGCAGCCGATCAACATTCTCGAGCTGGTCACGTTTTATCCAATGCTGCGCCAACAGCGCGCGGGCAAAACGCACATCCGGGTTTGTCGCACGTTGAGCTGCGCTATGGCCGGCAGCTATCAGGTAATGGAGAACCTCAGGGCGGCCATCGCCATTGGAGGGATGACCTCCGTGGCGTCCTCTGCGCTTGAGGGACAAAACAGAGCCCGTCCCTCCAGTGACACCGATGGAATGCACAACCCGGTTTCCGTCAGCGAAGACGGAAACTACTCGATCGAGTTCGTCGAATGTCTCGCCAGCTGCGGCACCGCCCCGGTTTGCATGGTCGACGACGACCTGCACGAAAACGTGCGCCCAGAAATCGCGCCGAACATTCTTTTTGATCACCGATCACGGATCACCAATCACCAATTCCCCCATCCTCTCGAGCACCGTCTCGTTTTCAAAAACATCGGCCGCAGCGACTGGACGCCGGACATCGACTGCTATCTGCACGATGGCGGCTACGAGCAGTTAAAGAAAGCCGTGACGATGTCGCGCGCCGCGATCGTCAATGAGGTAAAAACATCGGGGCTACGTGGCCGTGGCGGCGCTGGTTTCCCCTGCGGCGTAAAGTGGAGCTTTATAAAACCGGACGAGAAGAAGCCGGTTTATCTAATCTGCAACGCAGACGAGTCCGAGCCGGGCACATTCAAGGATCGCTACATCATCCACGAAGATCCGCACCAGATGCTCGAAGGCATGTTGATCTCGTGCTTCGCGCTCGGAGTGAAGACGGCTTATATTTACATCCGCGGCGAGTTTCCGCACGGCGCGCAGATTCTGGAGCGCGCGATCGAAGAAGCGCGCGCGCACAATTTCCTCGGGAAAGATATTCTCGGCCTCGCCGGGTTCGACGTTGAGATTTACATCCACCGGGGCGCGGGCGCTTACATTTGCGGCGAAGAAACGGGCCTCATCGAGTCGTTAGAAGGCAAGCGCGCCTATCCGCGAATCAAGCCGCCGTATTTCCCCGCCGTGCTCGGCCTCTACATGTCGCCGACGATCGTCAACAACGTCGAGACACTTTGCCACGTGAAGCATATCATCGCGATGGGCGGCGCGGAATACGCCAGGCTGGGGCGGCCGAACAACACCGGCACGCGTATCGTCTGCGTCAGCGGCGATGTGAATAGGCCGGGTTATTTCGAGATCGAAGTCGGCGCGGTGACAATGGGTCAGCTCATCTACGAAATGGCCGGCGGGCTGAAGTTCGGACGCAATCTCAAAGCGGTAATTCCCGGCGGCAGCTCCGCGAAAGTCTTGCGCGCGGACGAGCACTTCAAACTGAAAGAGCGCGAGATTTCCATTAACGAGATCCCGATGGACTTTGACTCGTTAGCTGCCTGCGGCTCCATGGCCGGCTCCGGCGGCGTGATCGTGCTGGATGATTCGCGGGACATGGTCTGGGCGCTGAACAATATTAACGAGTTCTATGCACACGAATCCTGCGGCCAGTGCACGCCGTGCCGCGAAGGTTCGCTTTGGATGAAGAAAATCACCGAACGGATGCTACTCGGCGGCGGCGTGCAACAAGATCCCGCGACGCTCAAATCCATCGGCGACAATATCGCCGGCCGAACCATCTGCGCTTTCGGCGAAGCCTGCGCCTGGCCGACACAAAGCTTCGTGCAAAAGTTTCCCGAAGACTTCGCCGCGCACGCGCGGAAACCATTACCGCCGCCACTCCCGCCCGAGCTCACACCGGAAGAGCTGATCGAAGACGAACACATCCCGGTCACTCCGCTCGCCCACGATCCCGGCTGGGA
>QHBL01000093.1 GCA_003244125.1 Chthoniobacterales bacterium | reverse complement strand
GAAGCGCAGCGGAGTCGAGGGATGCCGTAGCAAACCTTTAAGGTAACTTCCACGGGATCCCTCGACTTCGCTCCGCATGACAGTGCAAGCGGTTGACCGCGCGCTGAATTCTGGCAGGAATGTCGCGATGAAGACGAAAGCGATCGTGCTCGCGGGCGGCGCCGGCTCGCGGTTGTTCCCGCTCACGCAAATCGTCTGCAAACAACTGCTGCCGGTCTATGACAAGCCGATGATTTGTTATCCGCTGGCGACGCTCATGCTCGGCGGCCTGCGCGAGATTCTCATCATCTCCACGCCGAAAGATTTGCCGATGCTCCGCGCTTATCTCGGCGACGGATCGCGTTTCGGCATTCGCCTCGAATTCGCCGAGCAGCCAAAGCCGGAAGGGATCGCGCAGGCATTCGTCATCGGCGCGAACTTTATCGGCAATAGCGGAGCGACGCTGATTCTCGGCGACAACATTTTCTACGGAAAGCTCGATTTCTTTCGCGATGCTCTCGGTCTCACCCGCGGCGGGTGCATCTTCGCGTATCAGGTGCGCGATCCGCAGCGTTACGGCGTGGTCGAGTTCGACGACGCCTCGGGCAAGGCGATCAGCCTGGAGGAAAAGCCGCAGCATCCGCGTAGCCCGTTCGCGGTGCCGGGTCTCTACGTTTTCGATGAGCGAGTAGTCGAATATTCACGCGCGCTCAAGCCTTCCGGCCGCGGCGAACTTGAGATCACTGATCTAAATTTGCGTTACATGCAAGACGGCGAGCTGCGGGTGAAACGGCTCGGCCGCGGCATCGCGTGGCTCGACACCGGCACGCCGAACAGCTTGCTCGAAGCGAGCAATTACATCGCCACGATTGAGCACCGGCAGGGAATGAAGATCGCGTGCCTGGAAGAGATCGCGCTTCGCATGGGCTTTATCGAATCGCGCGAGCTTAGTGGGCTGATCGATCGGCTGCCGAAGGGCGATTATCGCGAGTACCTTATGCGGGTGGTGGAGGAATTTCCGCTCGCCAATGCGCGGGCGGAGCGGCGGTGAAATTTGGGACGACACGAAGGTCGTCCCTCCAGGTTCGCGGTTGCGGGGACCAGGATCGGTTGGAGGGACGGGCGCCGTCCCGTCCCCGTTCTTACTAATGCGCTTGCTCTTTCAGCAGATGATCGGTGTCGGCGAGCAGCTTTGTCACCGCGTCTGCTTCGGTAGCATCGTAGTAGCCGCGGATCTCTCCGCGGCGATCCACCAGCACCATTCGCGTGCTATGCACGGGCTCGCCCTTGTCGCCATCGTGCTCAGCGGCGGGAAGTTTAAAGCCGTGAATGGACAAATCGTAGATCGCTGACTTCGGTCCGGTGAGAAAATCCCAACGGCCAGGCTGCGCATGCAGGCGATCGGCGTACTCGCGCAACATCGGCGGAGTGTCCTTCTCCGGATCGACACTGAAGGAAACAAAATGCACATCGGTTTTCTCGAGCGGCTTCTGCATTTCACTCATGCGGCTGCTGATCATCGGACACGGGCCCGGACAGGTGCTGTAGATGAAATCGGCGATCCAGATTTTGCCGGCGAGCTGCGCGCTGCCGAAAGGTTGAGCGTCCTGGTTCGTTAGCTGAAAAGCCGGAACGGCGCCGTAGCTCGGGAATTCATGGCTCGTTAGGCGATGCACCTGCACTTCGCGCAGCGCCAGGATTCCGGCGGCGACGATGAGCGGAAACCCGAGCAGCACCAAGTTCCACGCCCGCGTTTTGCGCAGCGCGCTGGGATTAGCAGCGACGGCGGTGGTGCTCATGTTTTCGTCATCATCAAGGCACCCAGGAGCAAGGGTAGGTAAATAATGGAGCCGAGGAAAAGAAGGCGCGCATTGCGCAGATTACCCGCGGCATGAAAACGCAGCGCCAGCGCAGTGAAGGCGCCGCCGAGAGTCAGCTCCGCGACGAGATAAAGCGGATGCGCCATGCCGATGAATGCCGGAATTCCGCCGATGAGCAAGAGGCCGATGCAAAAGAGCACGGCCTGGCTGGCGGAGCGAACACCGCTTTCATCGTCGCGCGAGAGCATGCGGAAGCCGGCGCATTCGTAATCGTGGCGGCAAATCCAGGCGATGGCGAAAAAGTGCGGCATTTGCCAGATGAAAAGAATGGCGAAGAGGGTCCAGGCGGCGAAATCGAGAGAGCCGCGGGCAGCGGCCCAGCCGATGAGCGGAGGTAATGCGCCGGGGATGGCGCCGATGAGGGTGTTGGTGTTGGTGACGCGCTTGAGTGGGGTGTAGCCGAGCACGTAGATAATGATGGTGAGCGCGGCGAGAAACGAGGCGAGGAGATTTGTCGTCGTAGCCAAATAGATGACGCCGGCAGCGGAAAGGGCGCAGCCGAGCATGAGCGCGTTGTGTGCGCGCATCCGTCCCGCCGGAACCGGACGTTCGCGCGTGCGCGACATGAGCGCATCGAGATCGCGCTCCCACCATTGGTTTAGAGCGGAAGCGCCGGCCGCGGCAAGAGCGGCGCCGATAAGCACGTGAAAGAAACCAGCGAGATCAAACGGAGTGCGCCCGAAATAGAAGCCGACGCCGGTGGTGACGAGCACGAGGAGCGTGAGCCGCGCTTTGACGAGCTGGGAAAAGTCCGACCAGCGACTGGGCGTTTCTGTCATGTCGAGCGAAGTCGAGACATCTCTGATCATTTCGCTTCGGACAAAAAGCTAGAGATTCCTCGACTGCTCTGCGCTTCGCTCGGGATGACAAAAGAAGCGGGCCGCAATCGCCAGCAGAGCGCACAAATAACGACGCCGAGCGCGAACATGGCGGCCCCGACTGCGACATGCGCGGTGGCGATATCGGCGGCTTTGTTGCTCCAGATAGTCCAGGCTCCTAACGAGAACTGTACTGCCACGGCAAAGAGCCAGGCGATTGACAGCTTGCGGAGGGCAGTGCTGCCGTGCCGATGCGTCGCGACAAAAAATGTTCCGACGCCGATAATGACAAGCACGGCGCCGAAACGATGGCCCATTTGCAGCCAGATCTGCCCAGCGGAAACGTCGGACATGCCAATTTTATCGCGCGCGGCGTTGATCCGCCCGATCGCTGCAGCGCTGGTGTCTGGAAGCCATTGGCCATAAGCCGTGGGGAAATCGGTGATGGAGAGATCGCGATGCTGATGGCGCATGGTCGCGCCGAGCGCGAGTTGGAGGTAGATGAGCGCGGTGGTGATGAGCGGGATGCGACGAAGCGACGAAGCGACGTGCAGAGGCGACCAGAAGCGCGATGTGACGAGCGCGATGAGGACGAGCAGTCCGAGGAATGCCTGGGCAAGGCAGGCGTGGAAGATGCCGATTTCATCCTTCAACATTGTCACGCGCAGCCCGCCGAGTACACCTTGCAGGATAACGGCGCCGACCGCGAGGAGACCGAGCATTTTCACCCAGCGACGCGATTCAGAGCGCCAGAGCCAGGTGGCGAGGATCAACGTGAGCAGGCCAACAGTGGAAGCGATGAGACGGTGGGTGTGCTCGAAGAAGATTCCGCCCACCCATTTCGAGAGCGGAAAGAGGAACATGTTATAGCCGAATGTGGTGGGCCAATCAGGAACGGTGAGACCCGCGCCTTTGCTTGTGACCATGCCGCCGCTGCAAATAAGGAGCAGCGTGCAAAGCGCTGTGAACCAGGCGAAGCGGTTAAGCCAGCAATTTCCTGGAGGCGCATTCATTCGCGTTGTCATCTTGAGCGAAAGCGAAGGACCTCGCAAGCACGTGCCAGATACTCGCTTCGTTGCGGCTGAATATCATTCGGTCGGCCTGATTTACGATCCGCGTGTGAATAGTGATCGGTGATGAGTGAATGAAACCTAGGAGCCGCGCGTTCTCCTCTATTCACCCGTCACTATTCACCTCCGGGCGTCGCGACCCGGCGCCGCCCTTGCGCATCGCGCCTGCACGACTTCTATCTACATGAGCGGACTCGGCGCGGGCGAAGAGGGCGGTCTGCTATCGGGTGGGCCGCCTTGTTTGTCGAGGTTGCCGCCGCCGGGCGGCGGAACGGTGCCAGGGGTGGGACCCGGCGGAGGTTCACCCGGCGGGCGCTGCGTTGGCGCGGGCGCGCTTTGCGTGCCGGCGAGCTCGGTCCTTTCCTTGAGCCAGGCCTGATAATCCGCGGGCGTGTCCACCACGAGGGTGCCCTTCATTCCGTAATGGCCGAGGCCGCAGAGTTGTCCGCAGACCACTTCGTAGGTGCCGGTCTTGAGTGGCTTGAACCACATCGGGATGATCGAGCCGGGAATCGCATCCTGCGCGATGCGCATACTCGGCAGCGCGAAATTATGGATCACGTCCTTCGAGGAAACTTCAATGATGACGGAGCGACTGACCGGGACGTGCAATTCCCCGAGAACGACGAGGTCGTCTTTGCCGGCAGAGTCGCCGGGATCGAGCCCAAGCGGATTCTGGTTCGTGACCAGCCCAACGTCGCGTTTGCCGAATTGCCCGTCGGGTCCTGGCATGTGGAAGGTCCAGTTGAATTGTTGACCGACGGCGTGGACGAGGATCGCGTCTTTGGCATCGGGAAATTCGTTGACGCGTTTCGCCCAAAGCGGCACGGCGAATCCGACGAGCAGCACCGCCTCGATGAGGACGACGGCGAACTCGAGATGGGTGGAAATTCCGCTGCGCACGCCTTCGTGATCGGCGGTGGGGTGGCGGCTGCGATGAAAACGGATGAGGACGTAGATAAAATAGGCCGACCAGCCGACGAAGAGCACGCCCATAAACCAATGGCAGAACTCGAGGATGTGATCGATCTGGTAGCCATGCTCGGAGACGTTGGGCGGCTGACCGAGAAACTCGTTGATGAGCGCGAGGCTACGCATATTGCGAAAAGTCTTCCTCGGCGAGCTGCTCGTGCGGCTGAAGCGGCATGCGGCTGCGGCGCCAGAGATGCAAACTGAACGCGCCGATTCCGCCCAGGACCGAGCCAACGACGAACATCAACACCCAAATGGCCATGGCCATGTGCTCAACGTTTTTCGGCGGCCCACCGGCAACACCGTTGTAATTCCCGAAGCAAGCCTGGCAGGCGAAACTCTGCGCCAGCGGGGCCGCGATGATGAAGGCGGAGATGAGTTTTGCTTTCATGTGATGAGGCGGAGGCGTTTCATTTTGCGGTAAAACAAAACGCCATAAATGATGAGGGCGACGGCCGAGACAAAGGACGCGATCGCGCCGCCGAGATAAACGGGCTCGCCGACGGTGAGATTGATCCAGACGCACCAGAAGCCGATGCCAAGCGCGAGCAGCGTCGAGAAGACAATGAAGACGATATGGAAGCCTTTGATCGACATCAGCGAATGATCGGATTGTACCAAGCCAGATAGGTCAGCCAGAAAAGGCCGAGGACGAAGAAAGCGGTGAAAATGAGGATGCGGTAGATGAGACGCTTCTCGGCTGAGAGGTGCATGAAGTTCAGCGCGACGAGCGTTCCTTTCAAAGTCGCGACCAGCATCGCGACAGCGATGTTGACCTTCATGCTCCCGAAATTGAAGTAGGAGAGGGCGACGGTTACGCCGGTGAAGAAGAGCAGGAGGTAGCCAATCGCTTTGTATCTGGCGACGTGCTCGGCGACGTGTTCAGCCGAGTGCGGATCCGGCGGAGCTTCCATCAATCCGGCGGTGGGTATTTCGTCTGAGTGGTCCATCGTTAGAGCAAATAGAAAAGCGGGAAGACGAAAATCCAGACGAGATCAACGAAGTGCCAGAAGAGGCCCGCGACTTCCACGCGGTTGGCCAGATGCTCGGGGTTGTGGCGATACAAGCGGGTGCTCGCCGGCAGCATCATGTAGCAAAAGACGAGAACGCCAGCGAGCACGTGCGCGCCGTGCAATCCCGTAATGGTGAAGTAGGTCGCGAAATAGGAACTGTGTTTCGGGATGAACATGTTGGCGTATTCCACGTCGGCTTTTTCCACCACGCCGATTTTGTGCGTCGGCGGGACGTAGAAGAAATGTGGCCGGTCCATCTTTTTGTTGCTCGGGTCGGCGTTCACCGGGTCGAGCGCGATCTCGTATTCCTTAACGTTGGGATCGTTGAGGGCCTGCGGATTGTGCAGATGACCGGTGATCTCCTTGCGCGGAGCGAGGCCCTCCGCGAGCAGATGCTCGTTGCCGAGATATTGCTCGTATTTCCCGAGCTCGGATTCTTTGATGCGCGCGCCAAAGTGCTCGAATTTCTGCGGCCATTCGTAGGCCAGTTTGACCACGAGAAAGATGACGCCGCACAGAATAGTGATGACCATGTAAACGCGGTAGCGGGTGAACTGCCGCATCTTTAGCGCCGCCCATGCCAGAACCACGGTGACGGATGATGCGATGAGGATGGCGGTGTTCATCGTGCCGACGGGCACGTTGAGCAGACCGTGGGGCCAATCACCCGGCGCAGCGTCGAGCCGCAGGAAAACGTAAGCGGAAAAGAGGCCGCCGAAGAGCATTACTTCCGAGGCGAGGAATAACCAGATGCCGATCTTGGCGTTCCAGAGACCGGTGTCCCGCCGCGCGACAACTGTGTAGGGAATGTCCATCGCCCGAGCTTACGCGTGCAGAATTGGTTCGGTGCTCGGCTGCGCCACGCGCTCACCGGGTTCGATGGGTTCGTTCTGCATGGTGAAATCCTTACCGCGGCGCGGCAGGCTGTATTCGTACGGGCCGCGATAAGCGACCGGCGCTTTGATGAAATTACCGTGCGGCGGCGGCGAGGGCGCGGTCCACTCCAGTGTCGTCGCTTCCCACGGATTATCGTTCTCGACCTTCTTCCCGCGCCAGATGCTGTAGAAGAAATTGATGATGAAAGGAATTTGCGCGAGACCCATGCACCAGGCGGCGATGGAGATCGGCTGGTTCCATTGAAATCCGGTCAGGCCCCAGACCTTTTCGTTGGCCAAATTCCAGCCCTGGCCGCCATCATACCAACGGCGGTGCATGCCGAGCATTCCCTGCAAAAACATCGGCAGGAAGATGACGTTCATGCAAATGAGCGATGGCCAGAAATGCACTTTGCCCCAGAACTCGCTCATCATGCGCCCGGTCGCTTTCGGGAACCAATAATAGATGCCGGCGAAGAGCGCGAAGATTGTGCCCGGCGCCACGATGTAATGGAAATGGGCGATGACGTAGTAGGTGTCGTGCACGTAAAGATCGGCGGAATTAAAGGCGAGCGGAATGCCGGTCAGTCCGCCGATGCCGAACATCGGGAGAAAGGCGGTGGCGAAAAGCATCGGCACGGTAAAGCGAATCGACCCACCCCAGAGTGAGATGAAGAACGCGCTGAGAATGATGACCGACGGGATGGAAATGATGAGGGTCGTGGTCTGGAAAAACGCGCTCACCGTCGTGCCCATGCCAGTGAGCCACATGTGATGGGCCCAGACGATGAAGGAGAGAAATCCGAGGACGAGAGAGGCGAAAACCAGCGACTTATAACCCCAGAGCGGTTTGCGAGAATTATT
The DNA here is from genome assembly GCA_003244125.1 of Chthoniobacterales bacterium. The sequence goes on along the minus strand of QHBL01000093.1, from coordinate 339 downwards.
GGCGATAACTTCCGCGACGATGCCCATGCCCGGCAGGATGAGCACGTAAACTTCCGGGTGCCCGAGGAACCAGAACAAATGCTGCCAGAGGAGCGGGCTGCCGCCGCCGCTGTTATGAAGCGGGGCGCCGTTCACCACCAGGCCGCTCGGCAGAAAAAAGCTGGTGCCGGCGAGGCGATCCATCAGTTGCATGACGATGGCGGATTCGAGCGGCGGGAACGCGAGCAGGAGCAGGAATGCGGTGACGAATTGCGACCAGACAAAAAACGGGAGCCGCATCCAGGTGAGACCGGGCGCGCGCAGCTGAATAATGGTGGTGATGAAATTGACCGCCCCGAG
>QHBL01000084.1:629-5247 GCA_003244125.1 Chthoniobacterales bacterium | reverse complement strand
AAACAGATCGCGCAGCACCAGGGCCGCATTTTCAAACTCACGCGGCGACGGCGTTCTCGCGGAGTTCTCCAGTGTAGTGAACGCGGTGCAATGTGCCGCGGAGATACAGCGCGGCGTTCGTCAACACCGGGAAAACCTGCCTTCCGATCGCAAGATTCAACTTCGGATCGGTATTAATCTCGGTGATATCATTGTGGAAGAGGGCGACATTTATGGGGACGGCGTGAATGTCGCGGCGCGCCTGGAAAGCGTCGCTCTACCGGGCGGCATCGCGATCTCCCAGTCGGTGCGCGATCACGTCGGCAGCCGTCTCGAGCTCACGTTCAAAGATTGCGGCGAGCAGAACTTAAAGAACATCGAACAGCCGGTTCGGGTTTACAATGTTCTGCTCGAAGAGGCCGACACAGAGATGAGCCGAACTAACGACGCACGGCCTTCGATCGCGGTGCTCCCGTTCAATAACATGAGCGGCGACTCAGAACAGGAATACTTCAGCGACGGAATTACCGAAGATATCATCACTGATCTATCCAAGATCTCCGGCCTCTTTGTCGTCGCGCGGCACACCGCGTTCACCTACAAGACCAGACCGATCAAGGTAGAACAAGTCGGCCGCGAATTGGGCGTCGGTTTTGTGCTCGAAGGAAGCGTGCGCAAAGGCGGAACACGCGTGCGAGTCACGGGCCAGCTAATCAACTGCAAGAATGGCGGCCATGTCTGGGCGGAGAGGTTTGATCGCGACCTGACAGATATCTTCGCCATTCAGGATGAGATCACGCACGCCATCGTGGAGCAGCTCAAAATCAAGTTGCTGCCGCAGGAGCGAAAATCGATCGGGCAGGCGCCGACCGGAAATATCGATGCTTACAATTATTATCTGAAGGCCGCGAGCTGCTCCATCGCGGCTCTACGTTTTTGTATTTCCGCACCACCGAATCGGTCTCGACCGCAGACATTCTTGCCATGAGCGAGAAAGCGGCTGACGCTGGTGATGGCCTGGCCGAAGCGCATGCGTCACGAGGCGCGGCTTTATCGGCGCTGAAACGGTACGATGAAGCTGCGGCTGAGTTTGAGAAGGCGATAAGGCTCGATCCCAATTCTTTCGAGGCGTATTATTTTTATGCTCGCGCGCGTGTCTTCGAAGGGAAAATTGAGGAAGCGACGACGTTGTTCGAACGCGCTGCCGCGGCCAAGCCGGATGATTACCAATGCCTGTGCCTCCTGGTTCAATGGTATCACTCACTTGGCCGCGAGGAGGACATGAAAGAGGCCGCCCGCAAAGGCGCGAAGTTAGCGGAGCGTCACCTCACTCTCCATCCTGACGACGCGAGAGCGGCTGAACTCGGCTCTGGAGCTTTGATGAAGCTGGGCGAAACGGATCGTGCGCGCGAGTGGCTAGCGCGGGCCCTGGCTATCGAGCCCAATAATCCGCCCACGCAATACAATGCCGCCTGTATCTACGCGCAGCTTGGCGACGCCGACAAAGCATTCGACTTGCTAGACGAGGTCTGGTAAATGGCGGGCCGGAATGGGGCAGGTGGATTCAGCACGACTCCGACCTCGAATCGTTACGAAACGATCCACGCTACCATTGATTGGTTGAGCAAGCTCGGCGGCAGGATAATGAGAAAGGTTAAATGCTCACGCTTGTCGGAACCCACGCAGCGTCACTCGACCGATCCGGCGCATAACCTTACAGTAACGCCCACAGGATTCCTCGGCTCCGCTGGGACGACAGAAGAATGAACGAACAGCCACTGTTGATCGAAACACACGCGCACCTGGATTATCCGGATTTCGCGCCGGACTTCGACGAGATGCTCCGCCGCGCGACCGACGCCGGCGTCAGACGCATCATCACCATCGGCACGTCGGTGGAAAGCAGCCGGCGGGCGATAGAGCTGGCAGAAAAGTACCCGAACATTTACGCCGTTATCGGCGTTCACCCAAGTTATGCGGAGGAGGCGGGCGACGACGTGATCACGCCATTGCGCGAGCTGGCGAAGAGTCCCCGTGTGGTGGCCATCGGCGAGACTGGACTCGATTACCATGCGCTGCCCAGCACCGAGGCGGCGCGCGACAAGAAAGTGCAGGTGTTTGCAAATGCTTTGCAGGGCGAGACGGAGGAGCAGATCGACGCGACCATCGAAGATGGCGCGCTCAAATCGAAGCAGGCGATGCTGTTCGAGGAGCAGCTCGATCTGGCCGCCGAGCTTGGACTTAACGTTGTCGTTCATCAGCGTGACGCCTGGAATGACACGCTGGAGATTTTGCGCCGTTACACCGGGAAAGTGCGCGGCGTTTTTCACTGTTTCGGCGGCACGCGCGAACAAGCAGATGAAGTGCTCGCCCTCGGCCATCTTGTCTCCTTCACCGGCATCGTGACGTTTAAGAACGGCGCTTCCGTGCGGGAGATCGCGGCACAAATCCCGCTCGACAAATTCATGGTGGAAACGGATTGCCCTTACCTCGCGCCGACGCCGTTTCGCGGGAAACGCTCCGAGCCAGCGCACACACGCATCGTGGCAGAATCGATCGCGCTCGCCCGGCGAATTCCGTTGCACGAATTAGCGGAGGCGACGACGCGCACTGCGGAAGAGTTTTTCAGGTTCGCAAATTGACGTCATTCCGGCCGAAGCGAAGCGAAGTGGAGAAATCCCGCAGCGGTGCCTTTAAGGTAACGCCACGCGATCCCTCGACTTCGCTCGGGATGACAATGCTGGTCTCGCTCATCGCCGCTTTGTTCAGTTCATGCGCCACGCGCGACACCGTCCATCACGTCGTCATCAGCGTGACAGATCAACGGCTCGCAGTTCTTGAGAAAGAAATGCTTATCGCGACGTATCCGATTTCCACCTCCAAGTTCGGCGTCGGTGACTTGCCGGGGAGCGGTTACACACCCCTGGGTGAGCTGGAGGTCGCGGATAAAATCGGCGACGGCGCTGCTCCGGGCGCTGTCTTTAAGGATCGGCGACGCACCGGTGAGATCGTCGCGCCGGACGCGCCCGGGCGGGATCCGATCGTCACCCGCATTCTATGGCTGCGCGGTTTGGAGTCGCAGAACGCAAACGCGTTTGCGCGCGACATCTACATCCACGGCACACCGGAGGAGCGCGACATCGGCCTACCGGTGAGCTACGGTTGCATCCGCATGCGTTCCGAAGATGTGATCAGGCTCTACGAGATCGTCGGCACTGGCGCGCGAGTCAGCATCGTCGATGCGCCGCTCGCCGCAGTCGTCCCCACCTTGGCGGACGGCACGGAAAAGATAGCTGCGTTTCGTTAATAACGTCAGGGTTGGTCGCCGAGATGCTCCCGCACTGCCTTGCGCGAGAGCAATTCCATGTCGGCATCGACCATGAGGCGGACGAGATCGAGGAAACGCGTTTTCGGTTCCCACCCTAGCACCTGCTTTGCCTTGCCCGCGTTCCCAATCAGCAGGTCCACCTCAGCCGGCCGTTCGTAACGCGGGTCGTGCTTAACATGTTCCTTCCAATCGAGGCCGACATGTCCGAACGCCGCTTCGCAAAACTCGCGCACAGTATGCGTCTCGTTAGTCGCGAGCACGAAGTCATCGCCCGCATCTTGCTGTAACATCCGCCACATTCCTCCCACATATTCGGGTGCGTATCCCCAGTCCCGCTTGGCCTCGAGATTCCCGAGGAACAACTCCTTTTGCAGCCCCTGCTTGATGGCCGCGACTGCGCGCGTGATTTTGCGCGTGACAAACGTTTCGCCGCGCCGCGGACTTTCGTGATTGAAAAGAATGCCGTTGCTCGCGTTCAAGCCGTAGCTCTCGCGGTAGTTCACCGTCGCCCAATAAGCGAACACCTTCGAAACTCCGTAGGGACTGCGTGGCCAGAACGGCGTGCGCTCGGTTTGCGGCACTTCCTGCACCTTGCCATACATCTCGCTGCTCGAGGCCTGATAAAATCGCGAACGGATTCCTGTCTCTCGAATCGCTTCCAGAATGCGAATCGTCCCGATGCCGGTAACGTCCGCAGTGTATTCTGGAATATCGAAGCTGACGCGGACGTGGCTTTGCGCACCCAGATGGTAAATCTCGTCCGGCTTCAACTCGTAAACCAGCTTCACCAGATTAACCGAATCAGCCAGGTCACCGTAGTGGAGGAACAGGCGCACACCATTGATGTGCGGATCGGCGTAAAGATGATCGATACGCGAAGTGTTGAAGGTGCTGGCCCGGCGGATGATGCCGTGCACTTCGTAGCCTTTGCTCAGGAGCAGGTCGGCCAGATAGCTGCCGTCCTGGCCGGTGATGCCNNGATGCCGGTGATGAGCGCGCGGGTCATGTCACCGCGATCTCGAAATCTTCCAGGACTGCTCGTTGTCGCGCGACGAGCTCCGCGATGCTGGCGCGGCCGAGCACGAACATTTCTTCGAGTTGCCCCTGCGCGAACGTCGCTTCTTCTCCTGCAGCCTGCACTTCGACCAGCTCGCCTGCTTCGGTGGCGACGAGATTGAAATCGACGCTGACAGCTTTGTCCTCTGCGTAATTCAAGTCGACCACGGCAGCGCCATCGAGAACGCCCGCGCTGACTGCCCCGACAAGGCTCCGCATCGGTGAGGACGTGATCCTGTTTCGGCCGAGCAAACG
>QHBL01000084.1:0-530 GCA_003244125.1 Chthoniobacterales bacterium | reverse complement strand
GCCTGGAGCACATCGCAATCGACCCACATCGTGCGCGGCCCGAGCTTTTCCAGATCGACCACCGCGCGGAGGGAGCGGCCGATCAACCGTTGAATCTCCGTGCTGCGGCCATCGACCTTTCCACGCGTGACGTCACGCTGCTTCCGCGGCGCCGTCGAGTACGGCAACATCGAATATTCTGCCGTCAGCCAACCGCCGCTGACATTTTGCTCCTTCATCCAGCGCGGAACGGTTTCGTCGATCATGACGGCGCAAATGACGCGCGTATTTCCCATCGACACGAGCACCGAGCCGGTAGCATGCGGTGCGACGTCGAGTTGAAAATTTACCGGCCGAAGTTGTTCAGGCGCGCGCCCGTCGCTGCGTTGCATCGCGGAGCATTGTAGGAAAGAGGCTCGTGGTGCCAATCAAAACATCGCGAATCAACGCAACGGCCGTGCAACTAGAATTCCGGTATCGCTGCCATAGCGGTAGAGATAATTCGACAACCGCGTATCGATCACCACTCGCCCGTAATTCCGCGGCGAAGA
>QHBL01000051.1:1603-18167 GCA_003244125.1 Chthoniobacterales bacterium | reverse complement strand
ATCGATGGCACGAGCGCGCTCTTTGATTTTGCGCAGGAGCACGCAGACGCGGATGCTGAGCGGATTCGCGGTTCGCAGTTTCTCGCGGATGGCGTTGAGCGTGATGCCGCTGTCGAGGATGTCGTCGAGGATGAGAATGTGGCGCCCGGCGATGTCGGGTAAAGCGACCTGGCGGAAGATGATTTCGCCGGTGGTTTCGACTCCGCCATGGTAGCTGGCGACGCTCAGGCAATCGAGCTTGAGCGGCAGCGGGATGCGTCGCAGCAGATCGGCCATGAAAATGAGGCTGCCATTGAGAATGGCGATGACGGTGAGCTCGCGGTCGCGATAATCGTAGGAGATTTGCGCGGCGATCTCATCGAGGCGCCGCAGGATGGTGGTCTCATTAAAGAGCACCCGCTCGAGGTCCTCCTGCATTTTGGAAACATTACGTCTTCCCGACCGAAGTCGAGGGATCCCGCGGAAGTTACCGTAGCGTGGCGCTGCGGGATCCCTCGGCGTTTCGCTCGCGACGACGAGGTGCGTTATTCTGAGTCCATGCGCGTCGTCTCCGAGCAATTCACAATCGCCACTTCAGGCAAGGGCACATACGACATCACTGATCACGTCGCGCAAGTGGTGGGCAAGGCCGGCGTTGGCGTCGGAACCGTCACCGTTTTCGTGCAGCACACCAGCTGTAGTCTCATCATGATGGAGAACGCCGCACCGGCCGCGCGCCGCGATCTCGAGAAATTCTTCGAGCGGCTTGTGCCGGAAGACGCGACCTACGAGCACGATGACGAAGGCACCGATGACAGCACTTCGCACATCCGCATGGCGCTCACGCGCACGAGCGAGACGATCCCGATCGCAGGTGGCGAAATGCAGCTCGGCACCTGGCAGGGGATCTTTCTCTTCGAACACCGGCGCGCGCCGCACCGGCGGCGGGTGCTAGTGACAGTGGTAGGCGAGTAGCGTGCTGTGAATGGTGAATGGTGAATGGTGAATAGTGACTAGTGAATAGTTTCGCGTTTCGCCATTCACTTATCACCAGTCATCATTCACCTGGTTGTACAGCGCATTCACCAGACGCAGCGACTTCTCGTTAGGCAACAACGTTTGCTCCATCTGGTTGATGACGTAGGCGAAAGCGATTCCGTTCTCTGGATCGGCGAACGCGTGGCTGCCGCCAGCGCCAGGCTGGCCGAACGCGGTCTTAGACGCGCCGAAAATTCTCCTTGGCGCAGCCGCCGAATCTTTCATGAATCCCGCGGAGAACGCCGTTGGGATTTCAAACACGCGATCCACGCCGTTAGCTAACGTGGTTGTCATTTGCTCGATCGTGCAGCGGTCGAAAAAGTGCCGGCCTTCCATCTCTCCGCCATTCGCGAGCATAGCGTAAAATTTAGCCAGCGCCGTTGCGCTGCCGATCCCGCCGAAAGAAACAATGTCGAGCGCGCGATTTTCCGGTTTGTTCATGGCGCTGACCGCGTGAAGTCCGTGGGGCGAGGTGAAGGTCTTGCGCTGGAGCGTGCCGGGCGTGGCGAGATCCCGGTAAAACTGCGCCGGTTCAGGCGGCTTACCCGCTTTCGCCGCATAGATGGTGGCGCAGCGCGCATTCAGCTCTGCGGGCAAGCCGATCCAGAAATCGAGCTCGAGCGGCTCGGCAAAGTTGCGCCGCCAATAATCTGAAATGGAACTGCCGCTGATGCGGCGCGTCAGCTCATTGATGAGGAATCCAAACGTTCGCGCGTGATAGCCATGCGCGCTGCCCGGCGGCCAAAGCGGCGCCTGCTTTTCGAGCGAGCGAATGACGGCGGAATCATCAGTGACGTCGGCGTTCTCATCCAGTGCGCAAAGTCCTGCGGAATGCGCCATCAGCTCCGAGATTGTGATCTCGTTTTTGCCCTTCTGCCCGAACTCCGGCCAGAACTCCGCCACGCGCCGGCTGAGTTCGATCCCGTTTTCCTGCAACACATGCAGCAGACAAGCGCTCCCGATCCCTTTCGTAGCCGACCAGACGAGCACGATCGTGTCGTGCGTCCAAGCCTGCTCGCGTCGCGCATCGCGGAAGCCGCCGTGCAACTCGAGAATCGATTTTCCATTTTGCCAGATCGAAACCGCGGCGCCGAGGTCACCGCCCGATATGAAATCCTCCTCGAAAAGAGGAGCGAGACGTTCGCGCAGTTCCCCGGGATGCAGACGCATCGGGCAATCTGGAGGGACGGCGGCCCTTCCGTCCAGTGATTTGGGACGAGACAGAGCTCGTCCCTCCTCGTTAGAGCAAATCGTGCAGCGGCTCGAGGTCGGGATCTTTTTTCGCGAGATCGCGGAAGCTCGCGTCCATTTTGAAGGAGATGTCGAGATGCATCCGCGCGTCCTGGAGGTTGCCGAGCAGCACTTCGTAGCAGCCCATGTTGTAGTAATAGATCGGCTCGCTCAGCAGCGCGCTCGGGCCTTTCAGCAGAAGTTTCTTCGCTTCCGCCGTGCGTCCGATTTGATGCAAACAGAAACCGGCGTGAAGAAATCCGGCGCTCGCTTGAGGCGCGACGCGACAGAGCTTGCGGCTGACGGTGAGCGCACGCGTCCACTGCTTTTTGCGCATGAGATGGTGCAGGCGCAGTTGCAGCACTTCCGGACGCTGCTGGTATTCGTCGTCCATCGCGTTGAGTTCGGCGATTGATTCGGCCGTCATGCCGAGCTCGGCGTATCCGCAGGCGGCGCGAAGTTGTCGCTCGAGCTTCACGCATTTGCTTCAAGCAGCCAGCTTGCCAACTGCTGGTGGAGCTTTGAGAATTTCTAGAAACCTTGTAGCCGTCGCGCTGTGGGCGACGCGGGAGAGCGCGTCGCGATTTTACTCCGTGACCATGCCTCATGTGTCACGTTTCGCGCAGCGAAACGGCTACAGGAGTGCGATGACCGCTTGCAGCGAAACGGCTACAGAAGTTGCTCGAGCTCACTTAGCCGCCGCTCGAAGAGTGCGAGCGTGCTGTGCACCGGTTCGGCTGTGGTCATATCAACGCCTGCGTCCTTCAATGTTTGGAGCGGGAATTTCGAACCTCCCGACTTGAGGAAGCCGAGATAGCTTTCGACCGCGCCTGGTTCGCCGACGAGCACGCGTTGTGAAAGCGCGACTGCGGCGGCGAGACCAGTGGCGTATTTGTAAACATAGAAGGCGCTGTAGAAATGCGGGATGCGTAGACATTCCAAATCGAGCTGCGGATCGATGACAACGGTGTCACCGAAGTATGTCTTGAGTAGTTCACGATACTCATTCTTGAAAACATCCCGCGTGAGCGCCTCGCCTGATTCTTCGATGGTGTGAATCACCTTCTCGAATTCAGCGAACATGGTTTGCCGGAAGACTGTGCCGCGAATGTCGTCGATCTGCCGGTTAATGATGTAGGCGCGCATCTTCGGATCAGTTGTCTGTTCTAACAAGGAATGAGTGAGGAGCTCTTCGTTGAAGGTGCTTGCGACTTCGGCCAGAAAAATAGGGTAGTCGTAGTCTTGAAATAGCTGTGATTTCTGGGCGAACCAGGTGTGCATGGAGTGACCGGCTTCGTGCGCGAGGGTGTAGACATCGGCGAAGACATCCTCCTTGTAGTTCATGAGGATATAAGGCGGAGCGCCGTAGCTGCCGCTGGAGAAAGCGCCGCTGCGCTTGCCTTTTGTCTCGTAGCGATCGCACCAGCGGCCGCGCAAACCTTCTTTCAAGGTCTGCACGTATTCGTCGCCCAATGGATGAAGCGAAGCGGTCACTTTCTCGATAGCCTCTTCGAAGGAGATGCGGGTATCGATTTCGGGAACTAACGGGACATAGGTATCATAGGCATGGAGTTCACTTAACTTAAGCACGCGACGCCGTAGCTCGTAGTAACGCAACAAGGCGGGAATGCCGTTGCGCACCGACGCGATCAAACCGTCATAAACGGCAATCGGCACATCGTCTTTGAAGAGCGATGCTTCCAGGGCGCCATGGTAATTGCGCGCGCGGGCGCGGAAGACGTCGGCCTTGACTGAGTAAGCGAGCGAAGCGGCGAGAGTGAACTGGTGATCGGTGAACTCGCCATAAAACTGCGTGAAAGCGCGCTCTCTGACTCCGCGATCGCGCTTGAGCAGGAACGAGCTGTAGGTGCTTTGCGTGAGCGGCTTCTCGCGGCCATCAGAGTCGATAAGCACGCCGAACTTCATGTCCACATTCGTCAGCTGCGAAAACGCATCATCGTAGCCGCTGAGTGCAGCGGCCCCCAGCGCGAGCAGGCGTTCCTCTTTCTCCGACAGAACATGCGGGCGCAGCCGGCGGATTTTGTGCAACTGGATACGCCATTCTCTTAACGCCGGATCGCGGATGAATTCTTCCCAGCGCGCGTCGTCGATCGCCTGAATCTCCGGCACGACGAAGGCGGAAGCTTCGCCGATCTGCGTCATCAAATTCTGGAGCTGACCGACGCGGGTGAGGTATTCGTTGTTCGAGCTATCCTCGGCGAGCTGAAGCGACGCGTAGTGATAGACGCGCTCGATTTTGAGATCGAGCTGCTTCTCGAACTCGAGCACCTCGGCCAAGGTGCGGGGTGACTCGGCCACACGGCCTTTCCACCGCGCGATTTGCGGAAACGTGCGCGTGATCCAGGCCACATCGTCCTGCCATTTACCCACATCAGCGAAGAGATGCGTCAGGTCCCACTTATCAGCTTCGGGAATCTCGGCTCGTGTTGGTGTTGTCGTCGTTTCCATTTGCCCTCGCGAAATGCGTAGCCGCCCATAGCATGCCGTGGAACCGCTGCAAGTACTGCCGGTGCTCAGTCCTGCGAGCTGCGGTAAGGAGCGGCCAACTCTGGGCGCCCGGCTGCTTCGTAGAATTTCGCCAACACCTGCGCGGCGGCGCGCGCGCGCGGATGTTCCGGTCCCAGCGCTGCTTTGAGTCCTCCATAGCCGGCGAGGAGGATCGGTTCGGCCGGCTTGTTTTGCGCGAGCGCTCCCTCTCCCTGTCATCCCGAGCGACAGCGAGGAACGTCACAAATGGTCTAACGCTTTAGCACGTTCGTGAGGTTCCCTCGCCCTCTGCGCGGCTCGGGATGACGAATGGGACAACGTTGCGAAGTGCACGCTGCCTCCGCTTGAACCTCGCGCGCGTTTCACGTACTCAAAGGCGTGAATCCCTCCGTTTACGCGCTCATCGGTCTCGGTCTCGGCGCGGCCGTCGTGCTCCTTGCTTTTTTGCTGACGCGTTCCCGTGATCGCGGCTCCGAGCTGGGTAAACAAATCGAGTCGCTCGCCACCGCGCAGGAGCGGGAGGAGAAAACGTTCCGCGATGAATTTGCGCGGAACCGCGAGGAATCAGCCCATGCAGCGAAAGCGCAGCGCGAGGAATTAGGTGGCGCGCTCAAGAACGTGAGCGATACCACGCTCAAATCATTTGGTGAAATCAGCGCGATGCTACGAGCGCAGCTTGAAAGCGTGACGGTGCAGGCGCGCCGGCTGACGGACAATGTCGATTTGCGGCTGAAAGAGCTGCGGGAGGAGAACACGGCACAGATCGAGAAGATGCGCGCGACCGTGGACGAGAAATTGCAGAGCACGCTGGAGAAGCGGCTCGGTGATTCCTTCAAGCTGGTGAGTGAGCGGCTAGAGCAGGTGCATCAAGGGCTCGGGGCGATGCAGCAGTTGGCGAGCGATGTGGGCGGGTTGCAGAAGGTTCTGGCGAACGTGAAGACGCGCGGCGGCTGGGGTGAAGTGCAGCTTGGCTCGCTGCTCGAGCAGGTGCTCACACGCGAGCAGTTCGCGCGCAATGTGCCGACGCGCGATGACACGGGCGAGCGCGTCGATTTCGCGATCAAATTGCCGGGCGATAACAACGGCGCGCCGGTCTGGCTGCCGATCGACGCGAAGTTTCCGGTGGAAGATTATCAACGCCTGGTCGCGGCGCAGGAAAATGCGGATGCGGTGAAAATCGATGAGGCCATGCGCGGGCTTGAGACGCAGCTGAAGAAGTGCGCAAAAGACATTTGCGGGAAGTACATCAACCCGCCGAAGACGACGGACTTCGCCATCATGTTTTTGCCCACGGAAGGGCTTTACGCGGAAGCGATTCGGCGCGCCGGATTAGTCGAACAAGTGCAGCGGGATTGCCGCGTTGTGTTTGCCGGCCCCACGACGCTGGCAGCTTTGCTCAACAGTTTGCAGATGGGGTTCCGCACGCTCGCCATTCAGAAGCGCTCGAGTGAAGTCTGGAACTTGTTAGCTGGGGTCAAGACGGAGTTTGGGAAATTCGGGGACGCGCTTTCCGCGGTGAAGGACAAGCTCGATCAGGCCGCGCGCAAGATGGAAGACGTGGATGTGCGTTCGCGCGCCTTGAGCAGGAAGCTGCGCGACGTGGAGGAGATGCCGGAAAATCCGCAGCCATTGTTGCCGGAGCTGCTCGAGCGCGAAGAGGGGGAGGAAGGTGAACCGTGATCGGCGAATCGACCTTCAGCGATCTGACCCTTCAACGTTCACCCAACAACAGCGGGCCAACGCGCGCAGGCGCGGCGCGAGATGCGAAGATACGTGAGGGCAATCTGGCCCCTCCAGCGTTGTTAACGAACCCTCCCCGAAACAGAGCCCCGGCTTTTCGTCCGGTCGCAGCCACCGCTCTCTGATGCAGATGCCGAAAAGCAAAACCGCCGCGGCTGATGCGCTCGTCGGCCTTTGGACACTCGCTCTTACTGCGTTTGTCGTCCTGACCCTTTACTTCACGCGCGAGCTGCTCATTCCCATCGCGTTGGCGGCGCTCCTGACTTTTCTGCTTTCGCCGCTGGTAAGCCGGATCGAGCGCTGGATTGGCCGCATCGCCGCCGTCTTGTTCGTGGTGGCGATGATCTTCAGCATCATCGCCGGCGCCGGCTGGATGCTGACGCGCCAACTGGTCGATCTGGCCACGAAGCTGCCCGATTACAAGGTCAACATTGAAGCCAAGCTTCATTCCTTCAAGGTGCCGAGCGGCGGCGCGTTCACCCGCTTTTCCCAGACGATGGAGGAACTCAAAAAGGAGATACCGGGCGGTGCTGGATCGTCCGCACCGACCGTTACTCAAGAAGCTGGCAAACCGGAGACGGCAGTAGCGTCGCCGCCGCATCCAACGCCACCAGCCATGCCGGTGCAGGTGGTCGAGACGTCGAAAGCCAATCCGGTTGAGTTGGTCAAATCGATCATCGCCCCGCTGCTCGGCCCGCTCGGGACTGCGGCGCTGGTGTTCCTGCTGGTTATCTGCATGCTTTTTCAGCGCGAAGATTTACGCAGCCGTCTCATTCGTCTCATCGGCCAGGGCCGGATCAGCGCGACGGCGCGAGCGATGGAAGACGCCGCTCACCGCGTCTCGCGCTACCTATTTCTCCAGCTCACGGTCAATATCACTTACGGCGTTTGTATCGCGATCGGGCTTTACTTCATCGGCGTGCCTAATCCCGCGCTCTGGGGCGCCTTTGGCACCATGCTCCGTTTCATTCCTTATCTCGGCCCGTGGATCGCGACCTGTCTGCCCACGCTGCTTGCCATCGCAGTCTCGCCCACCTGGCTCATGCCCATTTTAACGGTGGCGCTTTTCGGTGGGATCGAGCTCGTGCTCAATAACGTGATGGAGCCGTTGCTCTACGGAAGGCACACCGGCGTTTCTTCCATCGCGCTCATTATCGCGGCGGTCTTTTGGACCTGGCTTTGGGGACCGCTTGGTTTGATGCTTTCCACTCCGTTGACGGTATGTCTGGTCGTGATGGGCCGGCATGTGCCGCGACTTTCCTTTCTCAGCATCGTGCTCAGCGATGAAGAAGCGCTCACGCCCGCGGAAGAATGTTATCACCGGCTGCTCACCGGTGGCTTGAATGAAGCGAGCGAGCTGGCGGAAGACTACGTAAAAGCGCACTCGCTCACCGCGCTCTACGATTCGGTGCTGATTCCGGTGGTGACCGCGACGGAGATGGATTACCGGCGCGAAGCGCTCAATCCGGACCAGCGTCTTTCGATAGAGCAAGCTGTGCGCGACATTGTCGAGGATCTCGGCAATCGTCCGACGCCGCAATCCAAGATCGACGCGGACCAGATAGTAGCCGAACACACGCCCGAATCACCGCTGCTCGCGCCCGGCTGCCGCGTTTATTGCCTGCCGGCTCGGGCCGAACGCGATGAGCTGGTGGGCGCGATGCTGGCCCAGTTATTGGAAGTGCATGCTTTCGAAGCGCAGAGCGCGCCGGGCAAACTGGTGGCGGGCGAGCTCATCGAGTTGGTGGAAAAGGGGAACGCGGATTCCATTTGCATTTCGGTCGTCGCTCCCACCACCGTTATCCATGCACGTTATCTGTGCACCAAACTGCACACTCGTTTACCCAATTTAAAAATCGTGGTCGGACTCTGGGGCGCGACGGAAAATCTGACTGACGCGGCGCAACGCCTGCGCGATTCCGGCGCCGACGAAGTGGTGACCACGCTGGCCGACGCTGTGGTGCAATTGGCAAAACTGGCCCCGGTTTTGGACGAAGAACCGACTCTGGTGCCGATTCCCACAAATGAAGACGAACGCCTCGCTGCTCTGGCCGAATTGAACCTGCTCGACACCGAGCCGGAGCGCGCCTTCGACCGCGTCACGGCCAAGCTGGCGCGCGTCTTCGACGTGAAGATCGCACTCATCAGCTTGATGGACCGGGAACGGCAATTTTTCAAAAGTCAGGTCGGTTTGCCGGACGACATGGTCAGCAGCAGGCAAATGTCGCGCGCGTTCTCGCTTTGCAGCCACGTCATCGCCAGCAACGAAATGCTCGTCGTAGAAGACCTCGTCCGCGACCGTCGCTTCGCCAGCAACCCGCTTTTGCGCGAGCGCGGGCTGCGCTTTTACGCCGGCGTGCCATTGCGCGCGCCTAATGGCCAGCCCATCGGCACACTCTGTCTCTTCGACAGCGCTCCGCGCCAGTTGAGCGAGCGGGAAAAACGTTTGCTTCAGGAATACGCTACCGAAGTGAGCGAGGAAATCGCGGAACGTGCACCGATCCCGAAAGCGGCACCCGTGGCCTAATGACGCAGGCGACACTTCCGCGCAGCGATCGCACGGCTTTTACACTGCGTCCTTCCGGCTCCTCAGAGCACCTGGCCTGCCCAGAATGCGACGCGCTTTTTCAGGCCCCGGTTTTGCACGAAGGCGAACGCATCGTCTGCTCGCGCTGCGGCGCGCTGCTGTTTGGCTACCGGCGTAATTCGCTGCGGCGCGCGGTCGCCTTTGTTCTCGCTGCCGCGCCGCTGTTTATAGTGGCGAACTCTTTCCCCTTCCTCAGCTTGCAAGCGGAATTTCGCGAAAGCCAGATGTTGCTTTGGCAAAGCGTCTCCGGTTTGGAAAATCAAGGTTACCCTTACCTGGCAATGGCGGTCGCTATCTTTACCCTGGCCGCGCCGGCGCTCATGATCGGTGGCCTGCTCTATTTGCTTTTGCCGTTAATGGCCGGGCGGCGATTGCCGGACGCGATTCCACTTTGCCGCTGGGTTTATCGAGCGCGGAAATGGAACATGATCGAAGTCTATTTGCTGGGGGTGCTGGTTAGCCTGATGAAGCTGGGCAAGCTGGCGACTTTAACCCTGGGCCTGTCCTTCTGGGCCTTCGTCGGGTTGATCATTTGTTTGACCGCCGCGATCGCATCCATAGATCCGCGCGAAATCTGGACACGTCTGGAGAGCAGCCAGCCAAGCCTGTCATCCCGAGCTAAGCGAGGACCTCACGAACCATTCCCCGGGATATGTTGAGAGGTTCTTCGCTGCGCTCAGAATGACACATGCGATGGCAGCATGAATACCTTTGCGCCTGAATCCGCCGCCGCCGCCGGCCTCGCCCTCTGCCATTCCTGCGGTCGCGTCGATCCGATCGCCCTCGGCCGTTGTCCGCGCTGTCATGGCCGACTGCATTTGCGCAACCCGCAAAGTTTGCAGCGTACTCTGGCTCTGACGTTCGCGGCCATGATCCTTTATTTCCCGGCAAATCTGCTCCCGATTTTGCGCGTCGAATCTTACAAGGGCACGCAGGAAAACACCATCATCGGCGGCGTCATTCAATTCTGGCAGGATCACGATTATCCGGTGGCCATCATTATCTTTACTGCCAGCATTCTCATCCCCATCGTGAAAATCATCTCCATCCTCGCGCTCTGTCTCGCGGCGCGCACAGGCTGGAGGCCGCGCGGAATGACCCGACTTTATCGGGTGACGGAATTCGTCGGGCGCTGGTCGATGGTGGATGTCTTCGTGGTCGCCATCCTGGTGGCGGTGGTGCAGCTGGGCTCGACCATGTCGATCCACGCCGGAGCCGCCGCCATCTCCTTCGCCGCGGTCGTGATTCTAACCATGCTGGCCGCGATCACCTTCGATCCACGATTAATCTGGGACGCCGCTGCCCGCCCGAAAAACGCGGCCAATAAACTCAATGGCTGAACCTACTTCGCCTTCTCGCCCGCCGGTCGCGCCAGTAGTCAAGCCGGTGCAGCGGTTTTCGCCCGTTTGGATTATCCCCGTGGTGGCGGCGCTGCTCAGTCTCTGGCTAGTTTGGAAATACTACTCCGCGCGTGGCCCGGAAGTGACTGTTCGTTTTGAAACGGCCGAGGGCATCATTGCCGGCAAAACACCTGTGCTTTGCCGGAACGTGAACATTGGAACCGTCGATCGCGTCCGGCTGACGCGAGATTTAAACGGCGTCATCGTCACTCTCCAAATGACGAGCGAGGCGAACGAACTGTTGCGCAAAGACACCCAAATCTGGGTGGTGCGACCACGCTACGGCGGAGCGGGAATATCCGGTTTGACCACCATTGTCTCGGGGTCGTACATCGAGCTTGCTCCCGGTCTTTCCAAAGAAGAACGTCGCGATTTCGTCGGGCTCGAGCAGCCGCCCGTTACTCCAAAAGGCGTGCCCGGTTTGCATATTACCCTCGTCTCCGATCAGGCCGGCGGGATCGCGCCAGGCTCCACCATTACCTACAAGGGTCTGAACGCGGGGAAAATCGAGACCCGCGTTTTTCATCCTCAGACGGGGAAGGTCGAGTTCACTGCTTTCATCAACGCGGATTTCGCAAAGCTGGTCCGCGCCGACAGCAAATTCTGGAACATCAGCGGCATCGATGTGGACGTGGGCGCGAACGGCTTGCACGTGCGCACCGGCACGCTCGAGACCCTGCTTATGAGCGGGATCACCTTTAGCGAACCAGACGACGAAACGACTTCGCCGCCCGTCGCCGATAACGCGATCTTTACCCTCTACAACAGTTTCGAGGACACGAAAAAATTCGTGATGAAAACGAGCCTGCCTTACCTGCTTCTCTTTACCGAGAGTGTGCGCGGGCTCAGCCCCGAGGCGCCGGTCGAGTTCCGCGGCGTTCGCATCGGCACCGTGGAAGGAATTTCGTTCCGGTATCTGCCGGCCGATCCGCAGCAGAGAGTGCCGGTGCTCATAAAAATTGATCCGAGCCTGATTACCGAGTTGCCGCCGGAGAATCCCGACGCCGCCCAGCAATTCATCGCCAGCAACGTGGAGAAAGGGCTGCGCGCCAGTTTGAAATCGGGCAGTTTGCTCACTGGCCAGCAGTTCGTGGACTTGGACATCCAAAAAAACCCCGGGCCTGCGAGCGTGATCGAGATCGCGAACTACAAGGTCCTGCCCACGGTCCCATCCGGAGGTCTGGCGCAGTTGGAAGATAAGGCCGGCGATTTGCTGGACAAGTTAAAGGCTCTGGACCTGGAGAAAACGGTAAACAATCTCTCGGAAACGCTCGCCGGCGTGAAAAAGACGCTGGCTGGATATGATAAAAATTCGGAAATCTATCGCGAATTAACAGGCGCGATCCGCCAGCTCGATGAAACACTGCGTTCGGTGCACGATTTGACTGAGCTGCTCAGGCGCAAGCCCAACGCGCTTATCTTCGGGAAACCCAAAGACATGCCAACACCCTCCCCCACGCCAAGACAGAGCCGCGAAAGATCGCGTTGAAGCGTCACTGATGTAAAGCTTTAATGCTATATCGCTTCCTTCCTCCCTTGTCTGTAGCGGTGCGTCTATGATCGCGGAATGGTTGCGTTTCTTACGGTACGGATTCGGCGGTCACAGAGCGCCGCTACAGGGTGGCGTCCCACTTCCCCTTGTCCTTCAGCATCAACTCACGTAGCAAACGAATGGGCGGCATGCCGTGGTCGAGTAGTTGATTGTGAAATTTCTCTAATGCGAACTTGTCGCCCTCCTGCGCTTTGAAGTCATCGCGCAGTTTCAGAATCTGCCATTTGCCGAGCGCGTAGTTCATGTAGCCGTAATCGAAGGTGCCGCGCATGGCTTCGCTTCGGGCCGGCTTTTCTTCGTAGTAGCAGTTTTCCATGAAGAACTTCGTCGCTTCATCGACGGACATTTTCTGCGTATGCATTTTGATCGAGCAGACCAGCCGGCATAAACGCAGCAGCGACTCGTCGGCCTGCGCCATGCGATACTTGGCCGCGCGCTTCTTCTCCTCGTCGCTGCCGGGCGGCTTCTTCGGGCCGCCGAATCCCTGCTCCAGCATCATCTGCTCGCAGTAATGCGCCCAGCCTTCCTCGAAGGCGTAGCTGTGAAAAATCTTCTCGATTTTCGTCGCGCTGGAAGCATTGAGATGCAGGTATTGCACGTAGTGGCCGGGGTAAGCTTCATGCACTGAGGTGATGTCCGCGTCGTATTTGTTGAATGAAGTGAGCCATTCCTCTTTTTGCTGCTCCGTCCATTCAGGCTCGACCGGGGTGACGTAGTAGAACGCTTCCGTCGCCTTCGTCTCGAACGGTCCCGGAGTGTCCATCGATGCGAATGTCGTAGCGCGATCGTATTGCGGAGTTGCTTTTACCTGCGCGCGCACGTTCGAGGGAATGCCGACGATCTTGTGCTCGGTGACGAAGCTGCGGATTTGATCGAGACTTTTGCCGATCTCCGGGATCAAAAGGTCCGCCGCCGGATGTTCCTTTTGAATGAGCTTGAAGACTTCGGTCGCAGGTTTGTTTGGATCAATCACTTTTGCCGCTTCGCTGAACGCCTGCTGGTCGGCCTTGATCAGCTCGAGACCGAACTCGAGAATTTTTTCCGGTGGCGCATCCACCAGCTCGGTCTCGTTGAGCCAGCGCTGAAACTTCGCCTCGCCGATGCCGAAATCGGGAGACGCTTTGGGCAACTTCTCCTTCTCGAGCCAGGTGGCGAAATCGGTCAGAGCCAGCACGGCTTTGCGATTTGCCTCCATGAAATTGCCGCGCACTTCCTGGTCTTTCACCGCGTCCACCGCGGCGACCATGTCCTTGCGCAGGAAATCAGCGGAGCCGCGAGCGACCTCGATCGCGAGCTCGACGTATGGCTGCGGCAAAACAGGATCGAGATTCGTTTTCCCCGCGATGAGCGTGTTCGGAATCTGCGATTCGATGGCGGTGAGGCTGCGGACGCGTTCTTCGAGCGGCGTCCAGTTGCGCGCGATATAAATATTAAGATTCGCGCACTCGGCATAGGTCATCGGATTGCGCTCGAATTTGTGCGTCTCCTGAAACTCGAAGAGCTCGTTCGCCACTGCCGCCTGGAGTATGCGTAGATCGATCGCCGTGCGCGGCCGCAGTTTTTCCGGTGAGAATTTGCGCAGCCGATCTTCAAACCGGCGCAGGCGCTGGAGCTCCGCATCGATCGCCAGCCGGCTGTAATCAGGCGCGCGGCCGTCGTATTCGTGCAAGCCCAGTTGGGTGCCGAGAAGCGGTCGCGCGTTGAGATAACCCTTGATGAATTCTTCAGCGACGGCGGTGAACTCCGCGTCCGCGTCCTGCGCGGCGGGCGCGAGCACCGGCCACATCAGCGCGAGCGCGAGTATGCAGGCGAAACGTCTCATCAGTTTGTGGCGCGGACGGTAAACCGCCCGTTTGCGCGTTGCCAAAGAATTCCCACTGAACGACACTCGTGATGGGATGAGAAGGCGATTCGTTTTATCAATCGTGGCGCTGCTCGCGGTCATCAACGCGCTACTGGTCACGCGAGTGTTTAATCTGCACGCGGCCGAGACCAATGCGGATGACGGCTACAGCGAGATCGCCGTTTTTGCCAAGGCGGTGCAGTTGCTGCGGCAGGACTACGTCGATGGCAATAAGACGAGCTATCACGATCTGGTTTACGCCGCGATGAAAGGCATGCTCTCCTCGCTCGATCCCCACAGCCAGTTCATGGAGCCGGATGATTTTCGCGACATGCAGGACGACACCCGCAGCCGCTTCAACGGCCTCGGCATCGAAGTCTCGATGAAGAATGGCGTGCTCACTGTGGTCACGCCGATGGAAGATACGCCCGCGGCCAAAGCGGGAATCCTGGCCGGCGATCAAATTTTGAAAATCAATGGCGCGCCGACGGAGAAGCTCGAACTGCAACAGGCGGTGAATTTATTGCGCGGCAAATCGGGACAGAAAGCGACGCTGACCGTGTTGCGGCCATCGACGAAAGAGCTGAAAGATTACGCGCTGGACCGGGCGGAAGTGAAAGTGCAAAGCGTCAAAGCCGCGCACTTGCTCGAGCGCGATCTCACCGGCGCCTTTAAAGTCGGTTACGTGCGCATCGTGCAATTCAACGAGCCGACGGCGGAGGACCTGGGCAAGGCGCTCGATGAATTACAAAAGCAGGGAATGCAGGCGCTCGTGCTCGATCTGCGCAACAATCCCGGCGGTCTGCTCAACAGCGCGGTGGACGTTTGCGGTCAGTTTTTGCCGCCGAATACCACCGTCGTTTCCACGCAGGGGCGCGCTGCTTCACAGGAGCGTGAGTATCAGACCTCCGGTGTGGCGAAGGAGCGGCCGAGTTTTCCGATGGCGGTGCTGGTGAATGAAGGGAGCGCAAGTGGCGCGGAGATCGTCTCCGGCGCGCTGAAGGATTTGAAGCGGGCGATCATCGTCGGGGAAACGACGTTCGGGAAAGGGTCGGTGCAAAATGTGTTGCAGTTGCCAGACGGCTCGGCCCTGCGATTCACCACAGCGAAATATTACACCCCGAGCAAGCAGGTCATCCACGGCAATGGCGTCGCGCCGAACATCGCCGTGCCCATGACTACGGAGCAGGAACGGGCGCTCTTCGCTTCGCGCAATAGCGACGTAAAGACCGACGACGAAAAGACGCAGGTCCGGACGCGGGATCCACAGATGCTGCGCGCGATCGATGCGCTCAAGGGCGTGATGATTTACGCACAACAAAACGCGCGGCGTGCCCAGCCGGTGAAGCAGTAAGCGCCGAACGAGGAACTGCCGAACAGACTTGTCATCCCGAGCGTAGCCGAGGGATCCCGTGGAAGTTACCTTTAAGCTTGCGCAACGGGATCCCTCGGCTTCGCTCGGGATGACCGTGTTGGCGATCGAGACTTCCTGCGATGAAACGGCTGTCGCGATTTTGCGCGACCGGCGACTGCTCGCCAGCGAGGTGGCGTCTCAGGTTCGCGAGCACGAGAAATTCGGCGGCGTCGTGCCCGAAGTAGCTGCGCGCAATCATCTCGTGCAATTGCCCCAGCTGCTGGAGCGCGCTGTGGCCCGGGCGGAGATCGAGCTGGGTGAACTGGATGCATTTGCGGCAACGAGCGGTCCCGGTCTGGCCAGCTCGTTGCTGGTCGGAAATTCGGCGGCGAAGGCGCTCGCCATCGGCGCGGGCAAACCGTTCCTGGCTATCAATCACCTGGAAGGCCATTTGCTTTCGCCGTTTTTCGCGGAAGACAGGCGTCCGCGCCTGTCCAGGCAGACAGCCGTCCCGGCTGTCGAAACTGACCGACAGGCGAGACGCCCGTCTGCCGTGACAGGCGAGACGCCTGTCTTCCGCGCACACCGGCCGGGTGGCCCATCGGTACAAATCTAGCTTCGCTTGATTTTCGTGCTGGAACACACGCAGTCAGACGAGGCGCAGATTCTCCAGACGATCGATATGTTCGAGGTGATCGCCCGGACGAATCCGGATGATTACCAGAGCCTGGAGATTCTAAAAGAGGCTTATGGGAAGCTGGGGCGCGAGGAGGAGAAGCTGCGGGTTTCGCGCAAGCTGGCGGAGGCGTATTTCAGCGCCGGCTCTTACGCGCTGGCGATGCAGGAGTTCGAGGCGTTGCTCCAGCAGCAGCCGAATTCGCCGGAGATCCTGTCCATGTTGGGCGAGATCGAGCAGCGGATGCAGGCGAAGGGACAAACGCCGGGGACGCCCGAGAGCGCGCTGATCGCGCAGGCGTTGTATACGCCGGGGGGCGAGGGCGGGCTGGTGGAGCTGGAGCGGAAGAGCGAGCAGCATTACAATTTACAGGAACGCGGGGACGAGCAGCTGGCCAAGTTCCTCATCGTTCAGCAGTTATTCCCGGAAACGGAGGTGACCGCGGCGCTGGAAACGGTGCAGGGGCTGAACAAGAGCCTGAGCGGGCAGGCGCTGGCGGCGTCGTTGCTGGATAAGCTTTGCCGGCAGGACAGCGACAAGCTCGATGCGGTGGTGTCGGCGTTGGTCGACCGGACGAAAGCGGCGTTTATTCCGCTGGAATATTACGATTCGGACCGGCAACTGGCCCGGATGTTGCCGGATAATCTGACGCTGGGG
>QHBL01000051.1:0-1540 GCA_003244125.1 Chthoniobacterales bacterium | reverse complement strand
GGCGGGCCGGGCGGCGGTGCAGCAATCGCTGGATTACACGGTGCAATGGTACCTGGCGCGGCCGGGGGCGATTTTGAAGACGCTGAGGGATGTTTACCGGCTGGAGGGGAAGTGACGAAGGCTGAAGGCGGAGGTGCGGAAGAAGTGAACGGTGAACGGTAAATTCAGCATTCAGCATTCAGAATTTCGACATGGCTGCGATAAGGAATAAGACTTTTGGTGAGCGGGTGGCCGGCATCCTGATCGAGGATGGGCTGCTGCTGCCGACGCAGCTGGATGAGGCTGTCGCCATCCAGAAGGCGGAGGGGGGACGGTTGCTGAAGATTTTGACGGACAAGCAGTTCGTTACTGATCAGGACATGGCGTTCTCGACAGCGCGCTGCCTGAATGTGCAACCGGTGAATTTGTTGAAGCTGCGGGTGCCGGAGGAGATTCTGGGATTGATCCCGCGGGAGATGGCGAAGGCGAACAAGCTGGTGCCGATCGCGCGGCTGAACGGGAAGCTGTTCGTGGCGATGGCCGACCCGACGAATGTGGTGGCGATCGATGATGTGAAGCGGCGCGCGCAGCTCGATGTCGTGCCGATGATCTCCACCGAGAAAGGCGTGAACGACGCGCTGAGCGGGGTGCACGGCGGCGCGGACATGGGCCAGGTGCTGCGGCAGGTGGCGGGCGAATTGAACGACCCGGCAAATGTGGAGGTGCAGGAAGCGAAGCGGGACGAGATCGATATCGACCGGCTGGCGACCGACAGCGAAGACGCGCCGGTGATCAAGATCGTGAACCTGATCATGGTGCAGGCGATCAGGGAAAAAGCGTCGGACATTCACATCGAGCCGTTTCATCGGACGCTGAAGCTGCGGTTCCGTGTGGATGGCGAGCTGGTGCAGGCGGAATCGCCGCCGAAGGCGCTCCAGCTGGCGATCACGTCGCGCATAAAGATTTTGGCAGGGCTGAATATCGCGGAGCGGCGTGTGCCGCAGGACGGGCGGTTCCGGATCAAGGTGCTGGGGAAGGAAGTGGATCTGCGTGTCTCGATTCTGCCGGTGGCGCACGGGGAAAAGATCGTCATCCGTATTTTGGATAAATCGGCGTTGACCGGTTCCATCGAGCAAATGGGGATGGACGAGGGGACGCTGGACCGGTTCAAGCGGGCGATCGATGCCCCGCACGGGATGATTTTGGTGACGGGGCCGACGGGTTCGGGCAAGACGACGACGCTTTACTCGGTGCTCCAGGAGTTGAACAACCCGCAATACAATATCGTGACGGTGGAGGACCCGATTGAGTACGAGCTGTCGGGGATTAACCAGGTAGCTGTGCGCAACGACATCGGGCTGGATTTCGCGAGTGCGCTGCGCTCAATCCTGCGCCAGGACCCGGATATCGTGATGGTGGGTGAAATTCGCGATAACGAAACGGCGGACATCGCGGTGAAGGCGGCGCTGACCGGTCACCAGGTGCTCTCGACGTTGCACACAAATGACGCGGCGGGGGCGATCACGCGACTGGACGACATGGGGATCGAGCCGTTCCTGAT
>QHBL01000397.1 GCA_003244125.1 Chthoniobacterales bacterium | reverse complement strand
CTTTGGCATATCAGCTTTTATCCTCCTGTTGCTCGCGATCGTCTGGTTCGTTAACCTAATCACCAGCTGGCGGTGATCCTTCCTGCGCTCACCTCATGACAAAGCTCTTTATCTTATGAGTTCGAAACCCGTGGTCTTCGTCTGGCCGGGCGATCTTCACCTCGAATCGGGAGATCGCCCGAACTACCAGACTGCGCTATGGATGGCGGATGAGGTGAACGAGCTCATCCGTCCCGACTTCGTTCAGTTCGCCGGTGATAATGTGCAGCACGCGCGCGACAGCGAATGGAAGCTGTTCCAGAACCTTACGGGGAAATTGAGGATGCCATTTCACGCTCTCGTTGGCGATCACGATGCGCATCACGATCCAGGCTGTCGCGCTTATCAGGCGCGACTTGGGCCTACTTACCACGCCTTTGGCCTCAACGGCTACCGGTTCGTTTGTCTTAACACCGTGCAGGTCCGGCCGCTCGGGATGACTGAGGAGCAGGTCATCTGGTTCCGCTACGAACTAGATGTAGCTATCGCGCGCGGAGAACGCGTAATTGTCTTTCAGCATCATTATCCCTTCCAGGTCTGGGAAGATTTCGGAAATCAGCCGGGTATTGCCGGTTGGCGCGAAGTAATGCAGACGAGGCCTGTTACAGCGTTGTTCGCCGGTCACACGCACTACGGACAAGTCGCGAATGATGGGCAGAACCTGTATGTCGCGACCCGCTCCATCGGTGATCCAGAAGGAGGCCCCGCCGGTTACGCCATCGTTTACCTCGATGACGAAGATCTCGCGCTCAGTTACCGCAGTATTGAAGATCGCGGACCTGTCGCGCTTATCACTCATCCGCGCCGGCTGATTCTTGCCACCAAATCTGCGCACATCGTGACTGGCCCAGCCGAATGTCAGGTTCGCGGCTGGTCAAACAAAATGATTAAGTTCGCGCAAGCTCGCATCGATGACGGCGAATGGTGCGACATGAGTGCTGGTGACCATTACACCTGGAGCTATCCTATCCCAGGCGACACTTTGACCAAGGGCGAACACAGCTTGGAAGTTCGATTGGTAGATGAAGATAAAGACGAAGGCATCGATCGCATCATCTTTGCCTCTGACCTATCCGGCCGCTACAATCCTTATCCGATGGTCGAACCGGTAGTGAAAGAAACTAAGTTCTGCTAAGGCATCCCTAAAGCTCGCACCAAAGCTTTGGCGTCAGCTATGGGCTGGGAGAGGTGGAGGCAGCGGGGGCGGTTCACCTTTGCGGCGCAACCGATGCCGCAACAGCATGAAAATAATCGCTCCGGCTGGAAGACCGAAGCTGATAATCCACGGCCCATATAATCCGTTCCGAAAACCCGATCCACCCAGGAGCAAAAAGGAAGCTGGCCGGAAACTCCATTCGCCTGTGCTCCAGTTCAACTGGAACTGTGTGAATCCGATGAGGATGAAAATGATCCAGGCCCAGCGGCGTCGGACCCGACTACGAATACACAGCACAAGGACGGCAATGATAAATAGTGGGACCAGGAGGCAGGCGGCAAAGAATAGGTAATAGATCCATGCTTTGCCTTTGAAGGTAAACCGATTCAAAACCTCCAGGGAAGCGGGAAGGGGACGGCAAGACGCGTTGAGAACATGGCGTCCGGCGGCGTTAGTTTGCACCTGGATGTCAGCTACAACCCATGCTGCCGGGAACTTGATCTGATACGTAAGATTGGTATCGCGTTTCGAAGCGGTTCCACCGAAGAAGAATCCGGTTTGCGCTCCGACGAGGTCGACTGCAGCCGGCTCACCCTTATCCAGGATTTGGTGAAGCTTATGCAGTTCTTCGGGGGTAGCGATCGAGACTACCCGTCGATCGATCATCGACTGAGCTTCACCGGATTTCCCGTCCCTTATCAAAGTAATGAAGCGACGGGCAAACTCGTCGTCTTGCTTTGGTGCTGACTTTTCGACCAGACTCTTCTGATCGAGACAGCCGGCGAGAAGCAAAGCAGCACCTACCAGCAATTCGCGCTTCATAACCCAGCGCGATCGCGACTATTTGTCCGGAAGTTTGTCTGTCTTAGCCGGTCCACTCAAGTAGCGAGCGTGGCCGCTCTCCACGCGGTAACGGAGTATGACAGCTTCATGGCGGTCTACGCGATAACTAATGGAAACCTCGCGAGAATCACGAGACCAATTAGCGTGGAAGGCGTCAGCTCCAGTATCTAGAGGGTCTTTAACTTCATCGAGCTGGCCTAGCTTTTTCCCGGTGCGTGCATCAGTCAGATAGAGGTGGAAGTTCTCGTCACCATATTCGCCTTCACCGTGAGCGGTGATCGAGTACTGTCCGTCAGGCGACCTGCCGCCAGTGATGACGACATACTCATCTTCCTTATACTGATAGGTTGACGTGGCGCATGCGATGGAAAACGAGCTAAGACCCAGCCATAGATAAACGATCCGCGGCCAAGAGCAGGCAAGTTTCATCAGGCAACGACAATGCCAGAGCCGATGAAGCTAGTGCAATCAGAATCCTTTCTGAGGCGACCGCAATGAGTGTTACTTCTCGGGAGCCTTCGGCGCCAGATCAGCCAGTATCTTCTCGAAGCGGGGATCCCGACGCAGAGAATCCCAATTGGGATGGAGCTTTAAATTACCATAGCTGAGTGTGCTTGGAATGCGCAGGGTGGCGGCGATCTGTTCCAGCGCGAGATCCTTTTCACCGGTCCAAGCGTAAATGACAGCGAGGTATTTCATCAGTTCGGCGCCGTCGATGGCATCCTTGCTCGTCGGCAGCATTTGAACTGCGCGACGGCCTTCCTGGATGGCCTGGTCTTTGCGGCCCAGCCCGGCGTCGATCAGCCCAAGGACGCAAAGCGCGGGGGCGTAATCGGGTTGCTCGCGAACGGCTTTTTCGGTTTCGGCGCGTGCGGCCATGAACGCCTCGCGCGCGGCGGGTTCGTTGCCTCTTATGCGCGCGGCAAGTGCTTCGGACCAGGCGCGCGGAAAGTTGAGGTCGGTAGAGGTGCCGGTAGCTGGGATGACCGCAACGGCTTTGGTTGCGACGGCGGGGTCGCGTTCACAAAGCGCGACGTATAGCCACTGATCGCCGAGGTCAGACGCCGAGGCAGGATTCTCAGCCAAAAGCTGGTCGATGGCTTGGTGCAACGGGCGAGTGTCGGCGCGCCATTCCAGGTCAACGAGCGCGCGGGTGATGCGCGTGTCCAGATCGTGCGGGACGAGGGCAAGAGCGCGATCGAGCGCGGCGGCCATGGCGCCGAATTGCCGAAGCTCCTGGTAACTGGAAGCGATTTGCTGGAGGAGGAAAAAGTTGCGCGGATCGAGCTCGAAAGCTTTTTGCAAACTGCGCGAGGATTCGTTCCAAAGATTTTGCCGACGGTCGATGTAGCCGGTCAGCTCGAAAATTTCAGAGCTGTTCGGCAATGCGCGTTGGGCGAGGGCGAGTTCAGCGCGGGCGCCGTCATAATCGAGGGGACAACGGGAG
>QHBL01000197.1 GCA_003244125.1 Chthoniobacterales bacterium | reverse complement strand
GCGCCTGCGAATGGAACGACTACTGCGCATCTCGGCGATCGTTTTTGGTAAACGCCGCGTCCAGTTTCCTTCACCGGCCGTTCCCGGCACGTTGAAGCGGTCTTTGCGCGCGAGCAGATCGGTAATCATGACAATCGCGATCCACGAATTGCATTCGAATAACGCGCGCATCATCGCGGGATAAAAGTCGCGGTCGTAATCGAGTCCTTCGCGCGGCTGAATTCCGGCAAATGTGGCGATTTTGCGCAGGTCTTCGGCGGCCTGTTGGCACGTCGGCGCACTCGCATCGTGCGCTTCGGCCCAGAGCTCGCGAATCGGTTTGTGATCATGCGTCGCGTAGGTCGCCACGGATAAGCGCCCGTATTCGTCCCCGGGCGTGACCCGCCAGTCTACCACCTCCCACTGCGGAATTTTGAATCCGGCAATGCCGAGCGATTTCAAACTTGGCCGCACGTAACGCGGCACTGTCCCCAAGTCCTCGCCCGCCACGCGCGTCGCGCCGCTTTCTTCGAGCACCACGCGCAGGTATTCCTCGCCTTCGCGCTTGTTTGCTTCGCAATTCTCCGACGTCTCGTCATCACGCGGCGCGAAATGCGGCGCGCGGCCGCCAGTTTTCTCCAGCATCTGCTCCTGATTGAGCGGAAGGATTTCCGCATTCCGTTGGGGCCGCCATGGGAACGCATAGATGCGGTAAAACCCGAGCACGTGATCGATGCGGAAGACGTGGAAGATGCGTTTGACTCCGCGGATGCGCTGCCGCCACCAGGCGAAGTTGTCCCCCCGCATCCTCTTCCACTTGTAAAGCGGAATGCCCCAATTCTGCCCCCACTTCATGGTGAACTCGTCGTCCTTGAAGTACGCCTCCGGCGGCGCGCCCCCTGACCAGTCGAGGCGAAAAACCTCCCGATTGGCCCACACATCCGCGCTGTAATAACTGACGCCAAATGGGATGTCGCCCATCAGCGCGACGCCACGTTCTTCGGCGAAATTGCTGGCCGCGCGCCATTGCTCGTCCGCGATATATTGCACGTAGCGGAAGAAATTCTCGCGAGCCGAAAATTGCTCCAGCATCTCCTGCGGTTGCGCTTCCATCCACTCGCGCGCTGTCTGCGGCGCGCGATGCTCCTCCGGCCATTCGTCCCAGGTCTCGCGTTCGCCATTCAACTCCATGAGCGCGCGGAAAAACGAGAATGGCACGAGCCACTGTTTTTCGCGCGCGCAAAATTCTACGAACGAACTTTGGCGCTGCTCGCTCGCCGCGGTTTGGAACCGCTCGAATGCGCGCTCCAGCAGCGCATGCTTGAGCTTGCGCACGCGTTGGTAATGGACTGAGCCGCGCCGGAGCGACGGCAGATTCACTTTCTCAAGAGCCTCGCCGAAGTCAGACCTCGTTAGTTCTTCGGGTGACCCAGGCGCGAGCTCGAGCGTCGTCGGCTCGATCGCCACCGAGCTAATGGCGTTGTAGGGCGAATTATCAGATCCGGTCTCGTTGATCGGCAGCATCTGCACGAGCGTGAAACCATTCTCCGCCACCCAGTCGATGAACTGGCGCAACGAGCCGAGATCGCCGATGCCAAGATCGTTCTCGCTCCTCAGCGCAAACAACGGGGCCAGAACGCCGGCGATCTTCTGTTCTGGAAGAAGATTCATTTAGCCACAGATGGACACAGATGAAACACAGATCAGAAGGTGAAACGGCGGAATTCCATCTTGGAGCGGCCGAAATTCAACAGTAATCCCAGCTTCAGTCCAGTCGCCTTCAGCTCGTTCAGCAACTGCGCTTCGTCACGCTTGTCGTACTGCGGCGCGATTTTTATTTCGATGAGAACCGCATCGTCAACTACCAGGTCAGCATCGTAATCGCCTACCACCGCCCCTTTGTATGTGACTTGAATCCGCTTCTCGATTTCAGCGGAAAACCCGCGGCGGATTAGCTCAACCTGGAGCGCGCGTTGGTAGACGCGTTCCAGGAATCCGTAGCCGAGCTCGTTATGAACCTCGAATGCAGCTCCGATGATCTCTCGCGTGAGTTCTTTGTGTGGAAACTGCTCAAACCCATCATCAACCTCCAAGCTCATCTGTGGACATCTGTGTTCATCTGTGGCTAAGAATCAGCCTCTCCTGATCTGCCAGTCTTCCACCAACTCGCCTGGGATCTCTTTCAGAAAACGCGACGGCCGCTGAAAGACGTCGCCGTAACCTACGTTCAGGCGCATGTGCGCGTAGCTCAGGTAAAGCTCGTCACGCGCCCGCGTGATCGCGACGTAAAACAGCCGGCGCTCTTCTTCAATGGCATCCCGCGTTTCAAGCGAGCGGCTGCTCGGAAACATGCCATCGGTTAACCAAATGACGAAAACAGTGTGGAACTCGAGGCCTTTTGCCTGATGAACGGACGACAGATTTACCGCTTCGTTGTCGGCGTTGGCGTTCGGAGCGGCTTCGGCATCGACGTTGGAGATTAGCGCGAGCTGTGAGAGAAATTCCTGGACGTCACTGAACTGACGCGCGAACGCCGCGAGCTGATTAAGGTCTTCACGGCGCACTTCGTAGTTGGTGAAATTCGCCTTCGCATAATCGTCGTAGATCGCCTCCACCACCGAGACGATCATCTCGCTCGGCGGATTCGGTTTTCCATTCGGCGCCATCTCATCCAGCGTGGCCGCGAGCTGCTCCCACATTTTTCGGGAACGCGTGCTCACGTTTAGATTCAACAGTCGCTCACTCCAGGAGACGACGTCGCCGTTCGCCTCGAGCGATTTCTCCCATGCATTCCAGAGATTCTCCGCGCTCTTTCCCCCAATGCCGGGCAACAATCGCACCATGCGCTTGAACGCGACTTCGTCCCGCGGGTTCGCCACGAAGCGAATAAACGACGCCACGTCTTTGATGTGCGCCTGCTCGAAAAAGCGAATGCCGCTCGTGATCTGATAGGGAATGCCGCGGCGCGAGAGCTCGAGCTGCAATTCGACCGCGTGNNTAATGCGCGCGATAAAGCACCGCGATCTCATTTAACTCCACGCCTTCGTCGCGCAGCTCGAGAATGCGTTGCACCACGAATTGCGCCTGCTCCCCACCGTCATTCAGCGCCACCAGCGCCGGCTTCATCGCCATCGAGTCGCGCACCGCGCTCAGGTTTTTTTTGAACTGCTGCACGTTGGCGGCGATGGCGGCGTTCGCCACTTCCAGAATCTCCGGCACGCTGCGATAGTTCAGCTCGATCTTGAACACCTGCGCGTTCGGATACCGCTTCGGGAATTCGAGAATGTTCTGGAAGTTCGCGCCCCGCCAGGAGTAGATCGACTGCGCGTCATCGCCCACCACCATCACGTTCTTGTGCTCGGCCGCGAGCGTGTCGATGAAGTCCGCCTGAATCTTGTTCGTGTCCTGGTATTCATCGACCAGGATGAATTGGAATTGCCGCCGGTAAAATTGCGCGATGTGCTCGTGCTCGAGCAGCATGCGCAGCGTCTTCTCGAGCAGGTCATCGAAGTCCATCGAGTTCGTCGCTTTCTTCTTCCGCTCGTAACGCGCGTGCACGTCTTTGATCGCCTCCAGCAGCGGCAGGAAGTAAGGGAATTTCTCTGCCAGCAATTCCTCGATCGAGTGCTCGGTATTGACGACGAACGAGAAAATGTCCGCCAGCACGTCAGCTTTCGGGAAACGCATTTCCTTCGGGTCAATCCCCGAGCTCGCCACCACGGTCGTGATCAAATCTTTCTGGTCTTCGCGATCCATGATGGTGAAGCCGCTGGAGTAACCGAGCGCGCTGCCATGACGTCGCAGCATGCGATTGCCGATGGAATGAAACGTGCCGCCCCAGATGCCGCCGGCGTCCACCGGCAGCAGATTGGAAACGCGATCCAGCATCTGGCGCGCGGCTTTGTTGGTGAAGGTGAGCAGCAAAATGTTGCGCGCGTCGATGCCGTTCTCGAGCAGATACGCCACGCGATACGTCAGCGTGCGCGTCTTGCCTGAACCTGCGCCGGCGATGACAAGAAGCGGGCCTGGCCGAGCCGTCACCGCCGCCAGCTGTTGCTCATTTAATTCCGCCGCGTAATCAATCGCGCCGGCGAATGCGGGAGCCGTGCGCTGCAGCGTGTACTCGCGGGACATGAGCTCGTACGCTGCTCGCGCGAGGTGGGCTCTTCAAACGGAATCTGCGGCGGCGATTGCAACGACGAACATCAACGCACCACCACGCTGCACGAGGCTGAGTGGCCACGGTCGTCGAGCGCAATGAGCTCGTACTCGCCCGACTGTGCTTTCCACGAGAGCGTTTGCGACGGAGGAGCGCGCCCGATAAAACTGCGATCGGAGAACCAGTAAATATCGCGCACACCGGCGTCAGCTTGTGCGCGCAGCGGGATGCCGTCGCGAGCGAGCGTACGGCGGATGACGACTGCCGGTCCGGACGTGGGCGAAATCATGCGCAGCTCGTGAGCGTCAGTGGAGGGAATATCACATCCAAATGGAGGCGCGCGGCGCGGCGCGCCTGTGCTCTCGAAAAGTTCCAGCAAATCAGCCGGCCAGAATTCGTAAATCTCGCGGCGAAGATGACGAATGCCGTCATCGCTTGCTCCACGCGAGCCGCTGTCGGATTCAACCAGCACTTCGCGGTGCATCTCGCATTGTTTGATTGGCGAGACACCCGGAATGAACCAGCCTTCGGTTCGTTGCCGGCAATGCGGCCCCGGCAGATTGCCCGAAACACTGCAAAACTCGGCCCGCTTCAAATTTGCCCCGGCCGGTGGCTCGTGCCGGACCGGCGGCTCCGGCCAGCTCGCGCGCAAGCTCTCGATAATTCCGAACAACAGAGGGCCCGCGGCCGCGCGACCTAGAAACGCCGGGTTCGGTTCGCCATCGAAATTGCCGATCCAGATGCCGAGCGCGTAATGATCGAACACGCCGATGGACCAGGCGTCGCGGAATCCATTCGAGGTGCCGGTCTTCCAGTAAACCGGCGAATCTAACGACGCTTCGGCGAGGCTGGGCGGTGGATTAGTGCGTAGCATATCGAGGGTGAGAAATGCCGCTTCAGCGCTGAGGATGCGGCGCGATGATTTCGACGGCTCCCGTGAAGAGGTGCGGCGCAGCGGTCGTAACTCGCCGCCGTTTGCCAGCGCCGCATACAGATGCACGAGTCGCTCCAGCGAAATGTCGGCCCCGCCGAGCGTGAGCGTCAGGCCGTAGCTAGCTTCGTCGCGCGGAAGATGGACGCCGGCGTTGCGCAGAAACTCGTAGAGACTCGGGTGCGACAACTGTGCCGCCAATGCCACGGCAGGGACATTGCGGCTGCGAACGAGCGCGTCGGTCGCCCGAATGGGGCCGAGAAATTCGCGATCGAAGTTTTCTGGATTGTAGTCCCCGAAGCTCCGCGGCGCGTCAGCCAAAATGGACAGCGGATGAATAATTCCCTGGTCGATCGCGAGCGCGAAAACGAAAGGCTTGAGCGTCGAGCCGGGTGAGCGCGGCGCGCGTGTGCCATCGACCTGTCCGTTGATCTGCGTGTTCCAGAACTCGGCCGATCCCACCTGCGCCAGAACATCCATCGTGCGCGTGTCGACCAGGAGCACGGCGGCGTTGACGATTCCGCGTTCGCGATTTAGGGCGATGTAATCGGCGATGCGGCGCTCGATCATCTGCTGTCGCGCAAGGTCCAGCGTGGTGAGGATTTGTTCTTCGTCACGTCCCTCGGTTAGAACCTGGCGCACAAAATGCGGCGCGAAATTCCCGCCGTTCATTTGCGCGCGCGCGGAAAAGGAGCGCGCGCTGAAGTCCTCTCTTGCGCCGGCGCGATCGTACCAACGATTCTGCGCGGCATTGAGTGCGGTGTTGTTCATCGAGCCGGGCGCCCGGCGAGCAGGACTTTGCGGAATCACGCTGAGCGCGACCGCTTCCGGTTGCGTTAATCGCGCGGCCGTCTTGCCAAAGAACAGCTCACTCGCCGCACCGGCGCCTTCCATGTTGCGGCCGTACGGAGCGAGGTTCAGATAGGCTTCGAGGATCTCGTCTTTGGAATAATGCCGCTCCAGTTCCAGGGCGCGGAGCATTTGCTCAAGTTTGCCGCGCACTGTGCGTGTGTGCAGATGAAGCCGAAGCCGCGCCACCTGCATCG
>QHBL01000293.1 GCA_003244125.1 Chthoniobacterales bacterium | reverse complement strand
AAGTTATGGCTTGCGCCGTTCGCCTTCAACGGCTATTCAGGGCGCCGCTTGCAAGCTCCCGCTTGGCTGAGACCTACGTTGAGTTGTATCGTCGCTGGCCTCCTCGCCAGCTGCGCGACTCAACCGCCCGCCCACACAGCGACGGTGCAAAACCATCGTCGCGTGAATGTGCGCACGACGGCATATTGCAGTCGCGAAGCCGGCGGCCGACGCAATGCGGTGGGCGATTCGCTCTCGGGCCGGATCGTGCGCAGTGCCGCTTCCGATTGGTCGCGTTTTCCGCTCGGGACGCGCTTCCGCATTGTCAGCACGACGGAAGAATTTGTTATCGACGATTACGGCTCGGCCCTCATCGGCACGAGCACCATCGACCTTTACAAAACCTCGAAGATGGAAATGCGCGAATGGGGTGTGCGCAAAATCGACATCGATATTCTCGAGTGGGGCTCGGACGAGCAAAGCATGAGAGTGTTGCGGCCGCGGACGAAGCATTCTTCCGCGCGCCGGATGCTCGCGGCACTGGAGAAGAGAAGAACGCTGGCGGAACGGTGACTTTGCTTCGGTGCCAGTCTGCGCCAGACTGCGCCGGTGAAAATTCTGGTCGTCGGCGGCGCTGGTTACATCGGCAGCATTTGTTCCGAGCTGCTCTTGGATGAGGGCTACGACGTCGCGATTCTCGACAATTTGACTGAAGGACATCGTGCTGCGGTCGATCCACGCGCGGAGTTCATCGAAGGTGATTTGGTTGATCGCGAGAAAATACGCGAGACGCTGCGGCGCGTGCGCCCGGATGCGGTGATGCATTTCGCCGCCAGCGCGTTGGTGGGCGAATCGATGCGCGATCCTTCGAAGTATTTTCGCAACAACATCGGCAACGGAGTCAACTTGCTCGACGCCATGCTGGCAGCCGATTGTCGGCGTTTCGTTTTCTCATCGACTTGCGCAACCTTCGGGTTGCCCGAGCGCGTGCCGATTGATGAGACGCTGCCGCAAAATCCGATCAATCCGTATGGTGAATCGAAGCTGGCGTTCGAGAAAGTCCTGCGCTGGTACGACGAGCTGCTCGGATTAAAATTCGTCGCGCTGCGTTACTTCAACGCCGCCGGCGCATCGGCGAATTTCGGCGAAGATCATCGCACGGAAACGCATCTCATCCCCAACGTGCTGAAGGTCGCGCTCGGACAAAAGTCCCACGTCGATATTTTCGGTACTGATTACGACACGCCGGACGGAACGTGCATTCGCGATTACATCCACATTCTGGATTTGTCGCGCGCACACATTCTCGCGCTCACTGCGCCGGAAAGCGCGTTTTACAATCTCGGCACCGGCGGCGGCTCGAGCGTGCGCGAGGTGATCGACGTCTGCCGCAAAGTCACCGGCGCCGAGATTCCCGCCGAAGAAAAGCCACGGCGTCCAGGTGATCCGGCGCGCCTGATCGCCGCGTCAGAAAAAATCAAACGCGAGCTCGGCTGGGAACCGCAGTTTCAGGACCTCGACACAATCATCGAGAGCGCGTGGAAATGGCACCAGAAATTTCCGAACGGCTACCCGGACTGAGAAAGGTCTTTAGCCACGGATTAACACGGATAAAGAACGTTCTGAATCCGTGTTTCATGCGTGTTAATCCGTGGAGTTCGTGCCTTTACTCCAGCGCCAGGTACGGAAGCAAACCGTGCCGCCCGCCCTCGCGCCCGAAGCCGCTTTCCTTGTAGCCGCCGAAAGGACTCGTCGGGTCGAATTTATTGTAGGTGTTCGCCCACACCACGCCCGCGCGCAGTCTATTTACGATCTTGAAAATCTTGCTGCCTTTGTCGGTCCAGACGCCGGCGCTCAAGCCATACATAGTGTTGTTAGCTCGCTCGACGGCTTCTTCCGGCGTGCGGAATGTCATCACGCTCAGCACCGGCCCGAAGATTTCTTCCTGCGCGATGCGATGCGATGCGGTCACGCCGGTGAAAAAACTCGGCGGATACCAGTAGCCTTTCGCCGGCAAGCGCGCCGGTGATTGCACCAGCTGCGCGCCTTGTTGCAGGCCGCTGTCCACCAGCTCGCAAATCTTGTCGAGCTGCATCCGCGAATTGATCGCGCCGATGTCGGTGTTTTTGTCGAGCGGATCGCCCACACGCAACGTCGCGATACGGTCACGCAATTTGCGGATCACCGTCGGGAAAACACCTTCCTGCACAAGCAAGCGCGACCCGGCGCAGCAGACGTGTCCCTGATTGAAATAGATCCCGCTGACGATGCCTTCGACCGCCTGATCGAGCGGCGCGTCCTCGAAAATGATGTTGGCCGCTTTCCCGCCCAGCTCGAGCGTGAGCTTCTTGCGCGTGCCGGCGAGCGCGCGCGCGATGCGTTTGCCCACTTCGGTCGAGCCGGTGAAGGCGATCTTATCGATGCGCGGATGGTTGACGATGGCCGCGCCGGTTTCACCAGCACCGGTGACGATATTCACCACGCCATCAGGTAGCTCCGCCTGCTGAAAAATTTCCGCCAAATGCAGCGCGGTGATACTCGTTGTTTCCGCCGGCTTGAGCACGCAGGTGTTCCCGCAAGCAAGCGCGGGAGCGAGTTTCCAGGCCGCCATCAAAAGTGGGAAATTCCAGGGGACTATCTGCCCCGCGACTCCCAGCGGTCGCGGTTTCCTTCCTGGAAATGCGTAATCCAGTTTATCCGCCCAGCCGGCGTAGTAAAAGAAATGCGCCGCAACCAGCGGCAGATCGACGTCGCGCGATTCCTTGATCGTCTTGCCGCCGTCCATCGTTTCGAGCACAGCCAACTCGCGCGCTTTTTCCTGGAGAATGCGCGCAATGCGGAAGAGGTATTTGCCGCGTTCGCGGCCGGGAAGCTTGCTCCAGCTTTTGAAAGCGCGGGCGGCGGCTGACACAGCCGCCTCTACATCGGCGGCGTTTGCCTCCGCGATTTCGGCCAGCTTTTCTTCGGTCGCCGGGTTGACCGAGTCGAAATATTTCCCCGCTTTTGGCGCGACGAATTTCCCGTTGATGAAAAGCGGATAGCGCTCGCGCAGTTTGATGTAGTTGCTGGCCTCAGGCGCGGGCGCGTAGCTCCAGCGCTCCCCGAAGTTGAGCCGTCTCTCGTTCGCGGGAACGCTAACGCGCCGGTCCGATTTCTCGCCGTTGCCGGCGATGAGCGTCCATGGCGATTTAACTTTCGAGGTCCGTTTCATTTCAAACTCACGGCAGCGAGAAGTAGTCGCTGCTTTGGTAGTTGCCGTCCACGGTTTTCACGATCTGCATGAGCACATCATTGACCAGCGTGCTGGCGCCGAAGCGGAAGAGGTCGGGCGTGAGCCAATCGTCGCCTAATGTTTCCTTCACCATGACGAGGTAGTGCAGCGCCTGCTTGGCGTTGCGTATGCCGCCGGATGGTTTCATTCCGATCCGAATGCCAGTCTCGACGAAATAGTCGCGAATCGCTTCCAGCATAACCAGAGTCACGGGCATGGTCGCGGCCGGTGAAACTTTGCCGGTGGAAGTTTTGATGAAATCAGCGCCGGCGCGCATCGCGATTTCGCTGGCGACACGCACATTGTCGTAAGTCTGAAGCTCGCCCGTTTCCAGGATGACTTTTAGATGCGCCTCCCCGCATGCTTCTTTGCTGGCGGCGATTTCATCGAAGACGCGGCCGTCTTCGCCCGCCAGAAACACTCCGCGGTTAATGACCATGTCGATCTCATCGGCGCCATCGCGCGCCGCGCTGCGCACTTCCTGGAGCTTCAGTTTCACTGGCATGAGTCCGCTAGGAAATGCGGTGGCGACACTTGCTACTTTGACTTTGCTGCTGCCCACGAACTTCCTCGCCATCCTAACGAGGTTTGGATAAACGCAAACCGCCGCACAGCTCGGCACCTCATACCGCGAATCGAGCGGCTGCATGGCTTTGCGGCAAAGAAACGCGATCTTACCCGGAGTATCTTTTCCCTCCAGGGTCGTCAGGTCGATCATTGAAATGGCCAGCTTCAAACCTTCCAGCTTGGTCGTCGTTTTTATACTCCTTTTGGTGAAGGCCGCGGCGCGTTCCTCCACCATGACTTGGTCGACGGTTGGCACGCCGCGGCCGGCACCGCTACGAGCTTTGCCGTTCTGAATGCGTGGAGAACTAAGCGTGTTCACTATTTTCCACTTTACGGCAGGCAATACTCACCCACCAGCATTTCGAGTCGCGAGCAACGCCGGCGCGAGCGCGGTGAAAAAGCGAACGATATAACGAAGGTAGCCGGTGAAGGCAATAAGCTGCGCGACAATCAGCAAGACGTGGCCGCCGCGCTGGATGAAAAAGCCGGGGTGCGCCTGAATCGCGATCGCGCAGACCAGGTTGAAAAAGAATAATAGCGGGACAAGGATTCGGATGTTAAGTAGTTGGTCGGCGTAGGTGCGGCAGTAGAAGTCACGCTCAACGTTTGTCCGCGCCTCGTTAACTCGGGCGCGGATGAGTCGCATGTCGTAGATGAATAGCAGCCAGACGAAGGCTGCGTAGATTGCGCTTAGCCCAAACCACGCCAGCGGCCGCCCCAAACGTGTAAATAAGACCGCTTCTCCCAGGGCGCAGGCGATATAGAAGAAGTTATGGCCGAACTCGAGCGGCCACTTCATCAGGGTCAGGGTGTGGATGATCGAACGCGACCAGAAGATGAAGATGACGCACAGGCCGGCGCCGACATAAAGGAAAGCGGTCCAGTTCCGAAGCGAAAGGATGGCGCGCGCGTTATCAGTAAGAAAGTATAGAGCAACGCCCTGGATGATGCTGGCCAGGGTAAGCTCGATATTAACTACGATGGTATCGAGCTCGTGCCGGCCACTCACTGAGCGCGAGCTTAACTATCGCGGTAAGCCTTAGCAATCCTGAACTAACAACTCCGGCGCGCGCACCCGCGTTGTAGCTGCCGTCCGTCCCTGGCGGCAGAAACGTCGCACTTCAAGAAAGCACGGCGCCACAGCGTGCCTGGAGGGATTCGAACCCCCAACCTTCTGATCCGAAGTCAGAAGCTCTATCCGGTTGAGCTACAGGCACGGGTGCTGGTAGATAGTGACTGGTGACTGGTGATTAGTGATTGGTGAACAGAGCGAGCGTGAGACCATTTCACCGTTCACCATTCACGCTTCCGAAACGGGTGGCCAACGGGACTCGAACCCGCAACAGCCAGAACCACAATCTGGAGCTCTACCATTGAGCTATGGCCACCAGCTGAAGCGGCATTTTAGTCGACGGGCGCAGATTGTAAAACAGCGAGCTGCCCGGCGCTGGCACGCTCTGGGCTGTGAGGCTAAGCATGCTTCTCCAAAGCATTGCATCGCCCGGCCACTTCGCTATCGTTGTCGGCTGCTTTCGCATGAACAGGATCGCTATCGTTCTGATGGCCGGGCTACTTGCTCTCGCGCCTGTTCTTCGCGCGCAAGGTGACGATCCGAGCGAAATATTCCTTAAAGCTTACATGACGGCGCAGCAGGGTGAGAAGCTCGAGCGCGAGAGCCAGTTCAGCGGGGCGCTGGCAAAGTACCGGTTTGCCGGGAGTCTGCTCGAGGAGCTGAAGAAGAGCCATGACGGCTGGCAGCCGGCGATTGTCGAGTATCGCGGGCGCAAGATTTCGGAAGCTATTCTGCGGGTGCAAAGCAAAGCTGGCACGCAGAAAGACCTGGTGGCGACCAATCCACCTCCGCCCGCTGAAACGCCAGCGCCTCCACCTCGGCGG
>QHBL01000064.1 GCA_003244125.1 Chthoniobacterales bacterium | reverse complement strand
GTGACATCCTGTCCTACGACGAGCGTGTGGATGTCGTGCGTGCCTTCATAGGTGTAGACGCTCTCGAGGTTCATCAAATGCCGGATGACCGAGTAGCGGTCGGTAATTCCTGCGGCGCCGAGGATGTCGCGCGCCTTGCGGGCGCATTCGAGCGCCATCCAGACGTTGTTGCGCTTCGCGAGCGAAATCTGCGCCGGCCGCACATCGCCGGCTTCCAGCATTCGCGTCAGGCGCAACGCCAGCAACTGCGCCTTCGTGATTTCCTGCACCATCCAGACGAGCTTTTCCTGCACGAGCTGGAACCCGGCGATTGGACGTCCGAATTGCTCGCGCGCCTTCGCATAGGCGAGCGCCGTCTCATAACAATCAATCGCGGCGCCGATCACGCCCCAAGCAATCCCGACCCGCGCCTGCGAGAGGCACGAAAGCGGTGCGCGCAAGCCATTCGCATTCGGCAGGCGATTCTCTGCGGGAATGCGGCAATCCTCGAACCAGCATTCGGACGTGCGTGACATTCGCAGGCTGAACTTCCCGTCGATGTCCTGCGCGCGAAAACCAGGCGAAGCTTTTTCGACAACGAACCCGCCGACGTGGCCATCCTCATCCTTGGCCCAGACCACCTTCACATCCGCGATCGATGCGTTGCCGATCCAGCACTTGCTGCCGTTCAGCACATAATGCTCGCCATCGCGGGTCGCGCGTGTCTCCATTCCGCGGGGATCAGAGCCGTGGCCATGCTCCGTCAACGCGAAGCAACCGATGCGTGTTCCGTCCACCAATCCCGGCAGCCAACGCGCCTGCTGCTCCGGTGTGCCAAAAGAGTGAATCGCGTGGATCGCGAGCGAACCTTGGACAGACGCGAGCGAGCGCAGACCGGAATCCGCGCGATCGAACTCCTGCATGATGAGGCCATACGCAGTTTGGCTTAAGCCAGCACAGCCATGCCCGTGCAGATGCGGCGCAAAGAAACGCAACGCCCCCATCCGCGGAATCAGCTGCTCAGGAAAATGCCCCTCGCGGTGGCTATCCACCACGACGGGCATCACCTCTTCATCGACAAACCGCCGCGCCCGGCCACGCGCGGCGCGCTCCTCGTCGGTCAGGAGTTCTTCGAGCCCGTAGTAATCCAGCGAGGCCACGGCAATGCGTTAGCTCCCGCCGAGCAGCGTCAATGCGCCTGCTGTTTCCGCGGATCGGTCTCCGCGATAATCAGGCTCACTGTGTGCTGATTGAATCCTTTGAAGCCGCCTTTGCGCTGAAGGTTTTCGAGGTGGCTGCCGATCGCGCCATTTTTCGTGAACTCCGCAAACTGGTCGTCCGTGATTGATTGATTCTGCAGCAGTCGTTCGGCGCGCGCGCGACGAACAGTCCACCGCTCGCCTTCGGTAAACGCCTGTTTCAGGAACGGAAAATCGGAGAACGGTTTCATCGTGTTTATGCCTTCCGCTTTCAGTTGATCGCGCAGCAGCGCGTGATCGAAACGGCACTCCAGATGATGCATCCCCGCCTCGAGAAAACTCTCGCCGTGCAAACCGCACCAGAGTCCAATCGTCCCGAGAGTCGGCTGCGAAGGCAGTTCCTTCCGCGAGAAATCCACATCCACCTCATCGGGGTTCAAATCGACGTCGTTGAAAATAATAATTCCCTCGATCGGTTGCTCCACGGCTTGCGCCCCCCAGCCCGCTTCCTGACCGGCATAGTAGCGCTCGCGGCGATGAAACCCGAGCAGTTCCCACGCTTTGATCAAATCGACGAAACACTCGCGCGACGAACGGTAGGTGTGATGGTCGTGATTCGCCCAACCCAAGCCTAACGAGTCCTGCCGGCGCTTCTGTTCCGTTCCAGCCCGGTTTCGCTTCTGCCAATAGCGACGCTCCTCTTCGAAGACGAGATGACAGGCCAAATCCTGGCCGACCAGCTTCACCATCTGTTCGATCCGCTCCAGCCCGTGTTTCATCCCCGCGCGATCGTCATCCCACACTCGGCGCCGCGTCTGCCACAGCTCGCGCGCCGCGAGGTACGCCTTCAAATCCGGCTCGGCCGTCGTGTAACCGCGATACGCGCGGCGCTCGATCACCTCGAAGCGCGCCCCGTTTTCCTCCGAGATCAGCATCTTGCGGAAACGCGAGAGCGGTGCGCCTTCGATCGGGTTCGTAACGCCATACACCCCCGCGAAGATCGCGAGATCCTCCGCGCGAATTCCGAGGGCGAGCGGATACTTCGCGTTTGTCGGCGCGATCAAGACTCGCGGCAACATCGCTTGCGGATGCCAAAGCTGCTTCTGCGCATCAGGCGCATCGGCCATTGGATCATCGCTGTAGCCGAGATCGCGCAGCGCCTTTTCATCAGACGCGGGCAGAAGCAGATAATCCGTCCAATCGAGAATGAGCGTGCCAGTCTCATCGCGCATCCGTGTGGAAAGCTCGCGCGCAAAACCGTTCTGCTGCGTGAAAGCGTCGATGCGCTCGATGATGAAATTCTCCGCCTCGTAGCAGAGCGGCCATTCAAACCGCGATTCCGTCGCGCGTTGTTTCCCATCTAACGTAGCTGTCGTCATAGTGAAATTGTCGTTCAATTTTCGCGCGCTGTCATCCCGAGCGGTGCGAAAGCGGAGCCGAGGGATCCCGTGGAAGTTACCTTAAAGCTTTCGCGCCGGGATCCTTCGACTGTGCTTCGCTGCGCTCAGGATGACACGCGCGTCGGTAGCAGTTACGCGGTGGCGCTTCCTTCTCCCGCGCCGAACTGGATCCCCTGCGCCAGCGGCAGCTCCCTCGAGAAGTTGATCGTATTCGTCTGCCGCCGCATATAGTTCTTCCACGAGTCGCTCCCGCTCTCGCGTCCGCCGCCCGTGTCCTTCTCGCCGCCGAACGCTCCGCCGATTTCCGCGCCGCTTGTCCCGGTATTCACATTGGCGATTCCGCAATCGCTGCCGAGTGCGCTGACGAATTTCTCAGCCTCGCGCACGTCATTGGTGAAAATGGCGGAGCTGAGTCCCTGCGACACGCCGTTGTGGATGGCCAGCGCTTCATCAAAATCCCGATACGTCATCAGATACAGCAATGGCCCGAAGGTCTCGTGCTGCACGATCTCGATCTCTGTCTGCACCCGCGCCAGACACGGCGTCATGTAACAACCGCCAGGAAGGTCGAGCTTGTCGCCGCCGTAAAGGATCTCCCCGCCCTGGTCGCGCACTTTCGCGATCGAGCGCTGCACATTTTCCACCGCGTCGCCATCGATCAACGGGCCCATCAGCGTTTGTTTCTCGAGCGGATTGCCGATGCACACCGTCTTGTAAGCGCGCACTAACGAGTCGCGAATTTTGTCGGCTACGCTTTCGTGGATGATGACGCGCCGCGTGCTCGTGCAGCGTTGTCCCGCAGTCCCCACCGCCCCGAAAAAAATGGAGCTCGTCGCCATCGCGAGATCAGCCGTCGGACTGACGATAAGTGCGTTGTTGCCGCCGAGTTCGAGCAATGCTTTGCCCAGCCGCCCGGCCACAGCGGGCCCGACATGACAACCCATCCGCGTTGATCCGGTCGCTGAAATA
Organism: Chthoniobacterales bacterium; assembly: GCA_003244125.1. The sequence goes on along the minus strand of QHBL01000064.1, from coordinate 1,665 downwards.
AGAGCAACCCGTCGATCGCTCGCGAGCTTTTGGCCGATCGAAGGTCCGTCACCGATAACGAGCGAGAAAATGGCCGGATCAGCGCCGCTCTCGCGACAAACACGCTCCGCGATTTTCGTCACCGCGATCGCGGTTAGAGGCGTTTTCTCGCTCGGCTTCCAAATGATGGCGTCGCCGCAGACGGCAGCCAAAGCCGCATTCCACGACCAGACCGCGACGGGGAAATTAAAGGCGCTGATCACACCGACGACGCCAAGCGGATGCCATTGCTCCATCAAACGATGTTGCGGTCGCTCTGATTGGATCGTTAGTCCGTAGAGCATGCGCGATTGCCCGACGGCGAAGTCGCAGATGTCGATCATCTCCTGCACTTCGCCTTCGCCTTCGGGGAGAATTTTTCCGGACTCGAGAGTCACGAGCGTGCCGAGCTCGTGCTTCGATTCGCGCAAGGCGTTGCCGAGTCGCCGCACCGTTTCACCGCGCACCGGCCCAGGCGTCGTGCGCCATTTTAAAAAAGCTTCGTGCGCGCGCGTGATCGTCTGCTCGTACTCCTCAGCCGACGCGCTGCGCACGCGCGCAAGAACGCGACCATCGACTGGCGAGATTTTCTCGATCACCGGCCCGGCGCCGGCGCGCCATTCGCCGCAGAAAACGCCGTCGTTTTCGCCAGTGATTCCCAGTTTCTCCAGAACGGTGCGCATCACAATCCGGGTAGCGCACGCGTCTCGCGTGTTGGTTTTGGCGTCTCGCCGAAAGGAACTTTCCTTTCGGCGGCGTATCTGGAGAAGTCCGCGATAGCGAGGATGCCATCGCCAGGACGCGGGATGCGTGCGCTACCCAATGCGCTCATCGCGCCCGGCAGTGTTGACGCAGCACGTCCATCGCTTCGTCAACGACTTCACGCGTGATATCGAGAGCCGGCCGGAAACGGATCGCGCGTTCACCGGACTTCAGCGCCAGCACGCCGGCGTCGAAGAGCTCACGCCAGATGTCGTCGCGCGTCTTTGCATCCGGCAGATCAAACGCGATGAACAATCCGCGGCCGCGCACGGCCGAGACCAATTCGCACTCGTTCCGCAACTCCAGCAGTCGCTCGATGAAGTAAGCGCCGACCGTTCCGGCGTTCTCGATCAAGTTTTCCTGCTCGATAATGCGCAGGTAATGTTTCGCACGCACCATGTCGGTGAAATTGCCGCCCCAGGTTGAGTTCAGGCGCGAGGGCAAACGGAACGCGTTATCCTTCACTTCATCGAGGCGCGGTCCAGCCAGCACGCCGCAGACCTGAATCTTTTTCCCAAACGCCGCAAGGTCAGGCACCACGCCGAAATGCTCGCAGCACCACGCTTTGCCGGTGGTGCCGCCGCCGCACTGGATTTCGTCAAAAATCAGCAGCACATCGTTCGCGTCGGCGACCTGGCGCAGAGTTCTCAGCCATTCGCCGCGGAAATGATTATCGCCGCCTTCGCCTTGGATTGGCTCGATGATGATCGCGCAAATGTCAGCGCCGCGTTCCTCCAGGAATTTGCGAATTTCTGAACCGCACTGTTTCTCGCGCTCGGCCACGTCGTGTTCGCGTTCGTTTTGCGGCAGCGAAAAATCAATGCTCGGACAGGAGACGCGCGGCCAATTGAACTTGGCGAACAAATCCGTCTTCCGCGGATCGGT
>QHBL01000242.1:9488-10084 GCA_003244125.1 Chthoniobacterales bacterium | reverse complement strand
ATCCCGTGGAAGTTACCTTTAAGGTTTCGCAATGGCTCAGCTCAGGATGACCGTCCCTCCCACGCAATCAAAAATGCATCTATTAACTCCGGTAGCTCATCGCTATATCCACCTTCAAGTACCGCCGCAGCCGGCACATCAAGCTCCCGCAGCCATTTACCGAAAGTAGCGAAGTCATCACGCTCCAGCGTCATCTGGGTAATAGGATCATCGACATAAGCGTCGAAGCCGGCAGAGACGAGCAGTAATTGCGGCTGGAATTCGAGTAGCACTTCCAATGCGCGCGCCGCTGCCTGCACATGCTGCTCCCGAGGCGAATAGGGCGCGATTGGATAGTTATGGATATTGGCAAAGGACTTGGTCCCACTGCCGGGCCAGCCCGGATACTGGTGAATGGAGGCAAAACGTATCTGTATCTCGTTAGCTACAAGCGATTCGGTGCCATTGCCGTGATGCGCGTCGAAGTCCCAGATCGCGACCCTCTCAACTCCGCGCCCCAGCGCATCCATAGCCGCGAGCGCAATGCTCCCAAAATAGCAAAACCCCATTGCCTGGTCGCGCAGCGCGTGATGTCCCGGCGGCCGCATCAGGCTAAA
>QHBL01000242.1:0-9450 GCA_003244125.1 Chthoniobacterales bacterium | reverse complement strand
GGGCAATCCGAATCAAAGTCAGTCCGCGGATTTGCCATCCCCGCGAGGTATTCCGCAGAATGCGCGCGCAACAGCTCATCGCGCGTCGCGACCTCGGGCACAATCCATTTCCAGTCAGGATGCGCTTCCTTGAGAACAGGCACCGTGGCAAGGATTCGCTGTGGCCGCTCGGGATGCCCCGGCCGGCCATATCCAGCGCAGCGCTCGTCATGAAGTATAACCATGCAATTACTTGGGCCCAATCCGTCGAGCTATGCACACTGGCTGGAAAACAGCTTCAGCCCTGGCGGCTTCCAATAAAACTTCACCGCTTTGGAGAAGATGTCGCCGCCAACGTTCGAAAGGACCAGTCGCCTGCGCCAATCGAAGCGATATTGCATAAAGCTGAATTTCTGACGCGTGAATACCCGTGCCTTGCCGCGACTCAGCTCGCTCAATTCCACCAGGTTCAGATAGGTATGTTTCGGCGTCNNGCGTGACAAAGAAACTCCACGTCACCGCGCCGGGCGCGGTCTCATCGCTCCCGAAAGCGGTCATCACTCCTTTGCTGCCAGACGTGTATGCGATGTATAGATACCAATTCGTCTTATCTACCCTGGCCAGCCACAGGCCTTCCAGCCGTTCATCGCGATATGCCTGCGCCACAGGTGCGAGTGGTCGAGCGGCATACCTTCGATCTTTACTGTCGCTTTCGGCGGATGAAGGAAGCGACGGAAATCCAGAGTGATTTCATCGCTGTGAGTGACGTATTGCACCGGCACCTCACCAAAGAACAAGCTCTCGCCGCGGACCTGGGCTGACAGCGCAACGAGCAGCGCGAGCAGGATCAGCTGCCTGAATTTCATCGCGCGATAGTGAAAGAGCTGCCGCGCATCCACAAAAGTGAACCGCGCTGTTGTCCGCAACGGCAAACTACCGGGGCGGACCTTCGCGGCTGGCGTAATACGCCTGCACTTCCTGACGATCGAGCAGATGGTCCCCATTCTTATCCGCTTCCGCCATGATCTTGTTTGCGATGCCATGGGCGCGGCCATACTTCAGCGCTTCGGCTTTCGTGACGATACCGTCGTGGTTAATGTCGCGCTTCTTAAAATCCGCGGCACGCGACCGTTCGCTCCCGACCCACTCCTGGCGCGTGAGTTGGTCATCGTGATTGGCATCACGCGAATCGAAGATTTCATTCACGAGGAAATCGCTCGCTTCGTCCCGCGACAGCTTGCCATCGTGATTGGCATCGGCGAGATCAAACCCGCCACCCTGTGTCCCGGGGACGCTGGAGGGTTGGAGGTTTTTGTTAGTCTGACACGCACCTAAGGCGGCGAGCGTGAGAATCGCAATGGCAAGTTTATAGGGTTTCATGCGAAGGAATGGAATTGGGGCTGGTTCTTCCTTATTTCAGATGCAGTGGATAGTTCAAGCATTTCCTTTTCAGGCATGGGGCCGAATCGTAAAACCTCAGACAAACCACGGTATGATGAAGGGAGCGATGTGATCAATGTTCGCTCAGCCACGCCCGCCGATGCCGCGGAGATCGCTTCGCTTTGCGCTGAGCTTGGCTACCCCAGGAGCAAAGAAGAAAGCGAACGACGGTTGGAATTGATAGCTGACGCCTCGGACCTGCTGCTGGTGGCGGCGGCGGAGTCGACGGGGCAGCTCATGGGATTCATTCAAGCTAAACGCGTTTGCATCATTGAAGTTGGCGTACGCGTCGAGATTCTAGGATTGGTAGTAGCAGAGAAATTTCTCCGCGGTGGAATNNTGTGGTGCGAAGTAACACCGAACGAGTGGAAAGCCATGTCTTTTATCCAGCCCTGGGTTATCGGCCAATCAAAACGCAGGCTGTTTATGAAAAGCGATTGCCTTGACAAACATAGTTGTGCCTGAGGTGTGGAGTGATTAAGACAAGGTCGAGATGAAAGACCTGACGCAAGGGCCGGTGATTCGCCACTTGCTGCATATGGCGGCGTTTCTCGCGGTCAGCATGCTGGTGCAGACGCTCTATATGCTGGCCGATCTTTATTGGGTCGGACGACTTGGAAAGGAGGCCATCGCAGCGGTCGGCGTGGCGGGCAATTTGATGATGTTAGTGCTGGCGTTAACGCAGATGCTCGGCGTGGGCACGACGGCGACAATCGCGCAAGCGGCCGGGCGAAAGGACCAGCCGCATGCAGAGCGCGCTTTCAATCAATCGCTCGTGATGTCGGTATGCATCGCGGTGTTGTTTGGAGTGGTGGGGATGGCGCTGCGCGATTTCTACTGCGCGTCGCTGACCGCCGATAGGGTGACGGCGGCGCTGGCGAAGAGTTACCTGAACTGGTTTATCCCGGCTTTACTCCTGCAATCTCCTCTAACGACTCTCGGCTCGGCCTTGCGGGCAACTGGCATTGTGAAACCGGCGGTCGGATTACAAGTGCTCAGTGTGGTGTTGAACATAATTCTTGCGCCCTTGTTCATCTTTGGAATTGGACCGTGGCCACGCATGGGTGTGGCTGGAGCGGGGTTGGCGACCTTTATCTCCATTCTGGTCGCGGACATTCTCACGCTGCTCTATTTCGAAACTAAGTATCGCTACCTGCGTTTACGCCTGGAGCAATGGCGCCCGCAGATGGCGGTGTGGTGGGCGATGCTGAAGATCGGTTTGCCTGCCGGAGCGGAGTTCGTGCTCTTCTCCGTCTATATGTTCGTCGTTTACGCGATCATCCGGCAGTTCGGCGCGGCGGCGCAGGCTGGCTTCGGCATCGGCGCGCGAGTCATGCAAGCAATGTTTCTGCCGGTAGTGGCGTTAAGTTTCGCCATCTCGCCGGTGGTCGGGCAGAACTTCGGCGGGCGACGCGCCGAGCGGGTGCGGCAATCGGTGCTTGCCGCGATGGGGATTGCTTCAGGAATGATGGCGGTGCTGACTGTGCTGGGATGGGCTTTCGCGCCGGTGTTCATCCGCGGCTTCACTCGCGATCCGCAAGTCATCTCCTTTGGCGCGGAGTATCTCAGCATTGTTTCGTTCAACTTCCTTGCTTCGGGGATTGTCTTTAGTAGTTCGAGTGTTTTTCAGGGGCTCGGGAATACCTTGCCGCCATTGCTCAGCACTTCGTCGCGGCTGCTCCTCTTTGCCGTGCCAGCGTTGCTGGTTTCGCAACGCGCTGGGTTCCAGATCAGGCAGGTCTGGTATTTGTCAGTGATGTCGCAGGTGCTGCAAGCTTGCTTGAATTTGTCCCTGCTCCGGCGCGAGCTCGGGCGCAAACTAAAGTTTGAAGAAGTGCCGATCGCCGGGCCAGTCGCTGCCTGAATGATTGCATCCAATTGGGCCGATTCTTTCGAAGCTTTTCTGTAGGGCCAGCCTCGGAGCTCAGGAGCGAAAATTCTAATGGAGGAAATTATATGGCGAAATTGGATGGCAAGAAGGTCGCGATCCTCGTGGCGGATGGGTTCGAGCAGGTGGAGATGACGAAACCGCGCGCCGCGCTCGAAGAAGAAGGGGCGCAGACACAGATTGTCTCGCCCGCGAAAAAGCAGGTGCAGGGAATGAATCACGCCGATAAAGGCGACAAGTTCGACGTTGATATCCCACTGGAAGAAGCGCGGCCAGAGGAGTTCGACGCCTTGCTCATTCCGGGAGGTTTGATGAATCCCGACGAGCTCCGCGCGAACATGGACGCGCTGGAGTTCGTGCGGCATTTCTTTCGCGAGGGTAAACCGGTGGCGGCGATCTGCCATGCCGCGTGGGTGCTGATCGACGCGGGCGTGGCGCGCGGACGCAAGCTCACTTCATGGGAGCGCATCCAGAGCGACGTGAAGAATGCCGGCGCTCACTGGGTCGATGAAGAAGTGGTGGTGGACAATGGGCTGGTGACCAGCCGCAAGCCCCAGGACATTCCGGCGTTTAATCGCAAGATGATTGAGGAGTTCTGCGAGGGGAAGCATACCAGGCAGCGGACAGCGGAGTTCGCCGTGCCCGAGCTGGAGACATGACTGGAGGGACGGGCTCCGTCCCGTCCCCATTTCGCTGGAATGGGCGGGCTCCATCGGTTCGTCCGGGGTGGGTATCGCAGTAAATTTGCGACGCCACGGAGGGCGTCCCTCCAGCTAATGCGTGGCGGCCGCGCGGAGGTAGGCGAGGACTGAACGTTGCTCGGCAGGGGTCAGATTGGCCCGCGCCGCCATCCGGCTAACGAGGTCTGTCCATTGCTCGCGCGAGTAGGCGGTGGTGCGGGGAAGGGTATGGCAATTGAGGCAGCGACCGGCGAAAAGGCTCCGGCCGGCGGATAGTTCCTGCGCCGTGGCATGATCGACTCGCGCTCGCGCAACCAGCGCAGGCGACACAGGAGGCGGCCTGAAACTGTCGGTCACGCAGGAGCAGAGGAGTAGAGTGAAACCAGCGACGGTCGCCCGTTTTGTCACAGCGAAAGTCCAAAGATGAGGCGCACCTGGTAATCAGGCTCGCCTTCGGCATTGGTGAATTGTCTTAGACCAGTGACGGACGCGAACCAGCGGTTGCCGCGATAAGAGAAGTTTGGGCCGGCGAAAAAGTTGGTCTCGCTTTCGCTCCTTCGCCACGCCGGCAGAACGATCTGGTGCAGAATCTCCACACCTAACGAGGCGCGAGTAGTTAATTCATAACTTGCGCCGAGAGCTTGTTGCAACTCGCCTTCGCCCAGACCTTCGCCTTCCCATCCTGCTTCGACGGTGAAGTTATAAAGTAGAATAAGAGGGCCGAAGTTCTTTTGCGCAATGAGCTTTGTCTCCGACTCAAAAGCGCGACCGGCGCCGAGCTCCTGGTAAAGTGAGAAGCCGAGCGGATCAGCAGCGGGATTGGTGAAGTTGTAGATAAATTCGACCGAAGCCGAATCATAGTGAGCGGCGTGTTCAACCCGATCGTAATCCCAGTTGGCGAAGTAGATGCTGGCCTGGAGACGATTCGTCAGGCCGATTTCGAACTCATGGCGAAAATCGAGGCCGCTCCAGCGCGAGTCGCCGAAGAGACTGGTGGCATAGTTCTCCAGCTCGATCGATCCCGGCGCGGCCGTGGGCGCTTCGTAGAGATAAGTGAAATGACGCGCGCCGGCCAGGCTGGTCTCGACAGTAAGGGCGAGAAGAAGGAGAACGCGCTTCACCCTGGTTCTTTCTCGCGAAGCGCTGGTCTAACGGACTGCGTGCAGTGGTTTAACCATGCGCGCGTCCACAGCCAGCCGCGCAGTTTCCTTCACCGGATCAGTGCCAGCGAGCGGCACCGCCCCCATGCGCCGCGCCGCGTAGTAGGAACCAACGACCACAAGCGCGGCGAGTAGTTGCGCGGTGATTGTTTCGTAGGTGGGAAAGACCGCGAACCAGAGACTCATCCAGCCCGGAATGAGATCGGCCAGTGCAGGAATTGTCGTAGTTGGAATCCAATGGGCGAGCTGCATCTCCTGCGCTTGTTCGCCCACCATGACGAGAAGAACCACCCCGAGGAGCACGCCGGTGGTGATGAGCATTTTTCGATACGGCAAACGCTGTTGCAGCACAAAAGTAAGCACGGCCACCATGGCGGTGAAAACCAGCCCGAGCAGTGTGCCTTTGAGCACGACCTCGCCGCCGAGCCGCAAATTGTAGCTTTGCAGAAAAAGCACGACTTCGAACCCTTCGCGATAGAGTGAGGTGAAACCGAGCAGGATGAGACCCCAGCGCAATCGCGTCGTGGAAGAATCAGTGTTACGGCCATCGGCTAAAAGCGACTTGCGTCGCCGGTTATGCGCGCGAATCCAGCCGCCCCAGTAAATCTTGTGGAAGAACCAGTTCATGATCACGAGCAGCACAATGACCGCGAGGAGGCCTGTAGCGGCCTGAAGGTCCAGCGCGGGCACGCTCTCGCTCAATTCTCCCATGATTCTCACGGCGATGAACCACGTCACCAGTGTAGCGGCGAACGCCAGACCGGCGCCCGCTGCCACCGGGCGGCGATAGGCGCGTTTCGCACCAGTCATGCTCGCGGTGATGGCAGCCAGAACGAGGATACATTCAAGTCCTTCGCGAAAGACGAGCACCGCGATGTCTAGCGACGCCACGGTGCGACTGGTATGAGGGCGGAGGGGATCGGGGGAGCCGTGCATGGCCAGCCCCTGCCAGATAAACAATGCCACCACACAGAACGCCCCTACCACGAGCGCAGCGCGGCTCCAGCGATGTGTTGGTCGCAACAAACTGCTCATCAACCTGGATAAAACTAACGTAACGGGCGAATTGTTGCTGCCGTTCGCTTGCCATTTTTTAGCGGCGGCTTGTCCCGCCCGGGAAAGAGGGCATTTCGAGCCTTAGGCGGCGATTCCAGGCGCCGCACGGGAAGGCCGGAGTTTCTAGCCACGGAGAAACACGGATGTACTGTAGGGGAAGCTGTTAGCTTCCCGTGGAATCGCGCGACTAGCGGCCGTCCCTGCAATGTTTCATCTGTGTCAATCTGTGTTCATCTGTGGCTAGATTAGTCCCAGGCAAACGGTCGTTAGCTCGTTAACGGCACCTTCGTCGGAACCGGAACAGCCGCAGGAGCTGTCCTACTATTCAGCTTTGAAACGAGAGTCGCTGCGTTCAGGAAGCACAGTGTTTCTTAGCCACAGATTGACACAGATGAACACAGATTCCGGGAAGCGCTGATCCGTCATGCTCCGGTTCTGTTCGCCACGGATTTGTTGTAGGGGAAGCTGTTAGCTTCCTGTGGAATCGGGCGGCTAACAGCCGCCCCTACAATGCTGTCATCTGTGTCCATCTGTGGCTAAGAAAGGTTTGGCAGTGAAGAGTAGACGTAGTTCTCCATGGCGCGGGCGAAGCCTTCTTCTTCCGAGGAGCTGGTGACGTAGGTCGCAGAGCGTTTTACCTCATCCGCTGATTGTCCCATCGCGATACTTAAGCCGCTCTTTTCAAACATCGAGACGTCGTTAGGCATGTCGCCGATGGTGGCGATTGCCTCCGGCGCGATGTTCAACATGCGCGATAAGGCCAGGACGACCTCTCCTTTGTTGGCGAGTGGATGGGTCACGTCGAGATAGTAAGGCTGGGAGCGTGCAGCTGAGACTTGGCCAGCGGACTCGCGCTGAGGATTGGACTGTTTGCTGTGAATGGAACCTGCGAATTGAGCCCGTACCGCGGCTTCGCAGTTAGCTACCGTGGTTAGGTCATCACTTACTCCGACTACTTTAGCTACTCCATCCATGGAGCCGGAGAAGTCTGGCACGATGGTTGGTGGAAACTTCACCGTCCATTCTTCACGCTCCACGTGCGGGGCGTGCGGATCGCGCACCAGCCATTCCGTGCCGCGGTAGATCCAGACGTCGAGCTTGTGTTGCGTCATTGTCTTGATGACCGGCAGGACAATTTCCGCAGATAAGACGTGTTGTTCGATCAGTGAAAGGTCGGCGCGGATAAACATGCCGCCATTGAACGCGGCAATCGGCGTAGTTAGAGCGAGCGGCTCGATCAGCATTTGCATCCCGCGCGGTGGTCGGCCGCTGGTTATCGCGAACTCAATCCCGCGCCCGCGCAACGCCGCGATGGCTGTGCGCGCGCGCTCCGTCAGCACCTTGTCGTGCGTGACAAGCGTGCCATCAACATCGGCGAGGACGAGTCTGATGATTCTCGACTTCATGTTTTCGTTCTCGAACGCCGCAGTTTCTCAGAGGCCAGGGCAGACGCGGCGACTCCCTATTGTCTCGGAAGCTGCGCTACCGCGACCAAAGTTTCGAGCGCCAGGTCTTTCTCACCGATCCACGCATAAATGAACGCGAGATTCAATCAATCCCTAACCTAATGCCGCATCTTTGGATAGGGGCACCAGCTCGCACGCGCGACGGCTCTCGCGCAGGGCTTCCTCCTTCTGGCCGAGCGCGGCATCGATTCGGTCAAGAAGGCTCAAAGCCGGCGCGTAATCGGGTTGATCGCGGACGATCTTTTCCACGGACGCGCGGGCGGCGGTGAACGAGGTGCGCGCCGCGACCGGACCGTGAAACGCGCGCGCCGCAAGGCCAGCAAACCCTTCGCGCGGGGAGATAAGGTTGCCGCGCCCCAGCACTCCATCGAGCGTGAGTCGGAGATTGTGGTCGCTGGGCGAGATGGCAAGGGCGCGCTGAAATAGTCGATTTGATTCAGAGTAGCGGTGCAGGGCTCGGTATGTGTCGGCCGCCACGCCGAGAACCTTCACGTTGCGTGGATCCAGTGCGATGGCCCGATCGAAGCTTCTGGTCGCTTCTGCCCAGCGACCCTGTCGCCGGTCGATCAGAGCGGTGATGTAAAAAAGGTCGACATCGTTTGGAAGCGTGCCTCGAGCGAGGTCGAGCTCGGCACGCGCGCGGTCGTAATCGCTGAGACCGTGATAGGCATAACGGGCCAGAGCCAGGTGGGTTTCGCCGGCATCGGGCTCGAGACGAACCGCATTTGGGTAGCTGCATTCGCCAGCTCGCGACGGGCCGGAGTGTAATCGTAGCCTCCGAAGAAGAGGATCAGATGCATCCGTGCAAGCGCACAATAGGCCAGGAGAAAATGAGGATCGTGCACGACCGCTTCATCGAGCAACCGCACACCTTCGCGCAGATTCGGCTCCTCCGGCTCCTTGTTTTCTAGTGCGATCGCCTGCGTGTAAAGTGCATTGGCCGTAAGATCGGTGGTGGGCGGCTGTGCAATGGCTGCTTTCTCGCCCGGTGAGATCTTCGCCTGAAGCTGATCGGCAATTGTTTTGGCAATCTCGCTTTGGATCGCAAAGACGTCGGCCAGGTCACGATCATAAGTCTGGGCCCAGAGATGCGCGTCGGTGCGAGCATCAATCAACTGCGCGTTCACGCGAATGCGGTTTGCGACGCGCTGCACGCTGCCCTCCAGCAGAACGGCTACTCCCAGCTATTCGCCTATTTTGCGCAGATTCCGCCCAACCCCGCTCTTGTAGTGCATCACGCTCGAGCGGCTGATTACTTTTAAGTCCGCGATCTTGGCGAGGTCGGTCAGAATCTCGCCCTGCACGCCATCGGCGAAGTACGCGTTATCTTTGTCACTGCTCAGATTGTCGAACGGAAGCGACTTATCCCAGTAGAACCGGCCTTTGAGATACAACTGGTGCGCCTCGCTATTATCCGTCGGCCGGGTGGCGATCGCTCTTTGTTCCGCGCCGTTCAATTTGGCTTGCAAAGTGTCGGCGATCTTCGCTGCGATCTCGCTTTCGACGGCAAAGATGTCGGTCAATTTCCGATCAAATTTTTCAGCCCACAAATGCGAGTCAGTTTGCGCGTTGATCAGTTGCACGTTGACGCGCACCTGATCTGTCGATTTCTGCACCGTTCCTTCCAAAATGTGCGCCACGCCGCGTCGCTTCGCGATTTCGGACAAGTTCTCCGGGCGCGCTTTTAAACCGCAGCGTTGAAGTGCGCGAGATTACCTTCAATCCGAAATCTTGGACAAACGCGTGAGAACTTCCTCCTAAATCAAAAGGCAGAACGGCGA
>QHBL01000228.1 GCA_003244125.1 Chthoniobacterales bacterium | reverse complement strand
GTGCTGATCCAGCTTTTGCCGCCATCCCACCCTTTCACATTCGGCGGCGCGAACAGCACCTGGCCCATTTGCCGCATCGCATTCTGCGCGATCGGCGCCGCGGGTAATTCGCAGCCCAGCACTTTGCACGTTTCGATGATGAATTGCACCGGACTCTTGATCTGCGTCCTCACCACCGCGCTGTCGTAAAATTCCGCTGAGCAAAACAGTCCCCGCAGCACCGGCTTCATTTCGAAGTTATGATCGCGCAAGCTCGTCGCCACCGCCTCGACCAGCGGCGCCTTCGGTTCGTCCGTCACGAAATACCGACACAACTTGCCTGCCATGAACTGGGCGCATGCTGGCTGTTTCGTCAGGATGTCGATAATGTCGTCGCCACCAAAGTTACCGCTGCGGCCGAGGAACTTCTTCGGGCCGGCATCGTGTTGACCGGGGGCGAACCAGAACTGTTGCGTTCCGAGGTTCAGCCGATACCCGGTGAACGCGCGCGCCGACTGGCGCACATCTTCTTCGGTGTAGTTGCCGATGCCGACGGTGAATAGCTCCATCAGCTCCCGCGCCCAATTCTCGTTAGGATGCTCGCGCCGGCTCTGCGTGAGATCGAGGTAGATCATCATCGCGGGGTCGCGCGAGATCGCTTTGGTCAGCGCGACGAAATTGCCGAGCGCGTGGCGGCGGAGGGTATCGTTTTGCCGCCACATCCAGTAGCCATCCTTGACCTTCTGTGCGCTGGTGGCGAAATGCCCGTGCCAGAAGAGCGTCATCTTCTCGACCAGCGGCGCTGGCGTTGCACCCATCCAACCCAGCCACCAACGCCGCAGGTCGAGAAGCTCTTCGCCCTCCATCCGGCGCGCTTCCCGCACTTTACTCGCATCGCCGTCCCGCTTCGCTGCGCGTGCCGCCTGGCGCAGCGAACGCACATCGCGCGGATGCGCCCACTCCGGCGGCGCTACCTCGAAGGCGCTCGCGTCTGGCTCAACCAGCTCGCGCACCGCCCGCTCGAGACCTTTGGCATGCACCGCCGCAATTTCTTCCGGCGTGCCGCCAAATCCGGCCCGGCTCAGCAGATGTCCAGCCGCCCCTTCGTCCCAGCGCGGCTGCGGCAACTGACTGAGCACGCTGATTGAACCAAACGGCTGCCCCGGAGTTGCAGCGATGATTGGTCGCGTCCGTGACCCGTCTTTGACCGGTTGTAGCTGCCGTCCGTCCCGGCGGCAGGAGGCAGCGCGTCGCTCCCATTGCCGTCCCCTGGCACGCGGATCGCCTTTACCTCACAAGATTTTGATGGCTACCTTCGTCCCGGCGATGCCGAAACTTCCCACTGTCATCACCACCTCCGTCATCCGCTCGGCGCGCCAGGGCGAGAGCCACGGCGGCGTTTATCTCGTCGATCTCGAATCCGGCGACTTTCAGCAGATGATCGATTGGAATGACCCATCGATCAGCTGGGAAGGCCGGGGAGGGGATCGAGGTTTGCGCGGCATCGCCTTCTACCGGGACAAGGTTTACATTGCCGCCAGCGACGAAGTCTTTGTTTATACCCGAACCTTCGAGCTACTAGAATCTTACCGCAGCAAGTATCTGAAACATTGCCATGAGATCTGCATGCTCGGGGACACCCTCTATCTTACCTCCACCGGTCTAAATAGCGTGCTGGAGTTCGATCTCATGCGTAGTCAATTCACCCGTAGTCATACTATCATCTACCGCAAACAAGAGGGGCTGCTCCGCCGCTTGCTATCTCCTGACCAGCTCCAGGTCATCACCTTCGATCTCAACGGAAGTGAACGGCCACCTGCGGAGTTTGCCCGCAATGATCTTCATCTCAATAGCGTTGCACCTTGCGGGGACGCCATCACTCTGGCTGGCACCCGGCATAGCGCGCTACTTCTGTTACAAGATGGAGCCCTAAGCGAGTACGCAGCGCTGCCTCTCGGAACTCACAATGCCAGAGCTGACAACGACGGCATCATCTATAACGATACCCGGGCTGATCGCATCGTTATCGCGACAAAGGAGAATGAGGTGCGGCGAACCTTTCCGGTGCCGGAGTATCCCGACTTACCCAGCAGCACCCCGAGCGATCACGCTCGCCAGATGTTCGGCCGAGGTCTTTGCACCTTCGGAGCGGATTTCATCATCGCCGGCTCATCTCCCTCGACCATATCAGTCTACCATCGCGACAGCGGCGAAAGAGTACGGATGATCAATCTATCGCGCGATGTGAGAAACGCGATTCACGGCCTCGAGCTATGGTAGTTAATTGTAGCTCGCAGTGATCTCTCATCGCCACAAATGCATCTTTGTCGAAGTACCCAAGACCGGGTCCACCAGCATTCGAACTATCCTCGGTAAAGCGATCCGGCCTCACCTGAACTTATGGGAGATGAAGCTGCTGATGGAACGTTACTGGATGGTGCGGCGTGGGCGGAAAGATCGCATCCTGGAAACACTATACCTTGCCTTGCCCCCGGCGCGACGGCTGGAGCGCGGCCGAGAGCAGTTCAATAGCTACTTCAAGTTTGGCTTCGTCCGTAATCCATGGGACCGCGTCGTTTCACTTTACGAACGCAAGGAAGCACTCGAGTTGCGCAACCAGATGAGCTTCGAACAATTCGTCGATTGGATTCAATACAGCAGCGCCACCTGCGTGCATTCTGGGCCGCATCGCTACCAGCTCGACTGGTTTGTCGATCCCGACGGCGAGGTGCTGGCCGATTTCATCGGGCGCTTCGAGCGGCTGGAGCAAGATTGGGCTTTCGTGGCAAACAAGATCGGGGTGAGCGAGACGCTTCCGCACACGCGAGCCAACCCGCGCGCGCGACATTACACTGAATATTACAATGCCAGGACGCGCGACGTCATCGCCAACAGATTCAAAGTTGATATCGAGAGATTCGGCTATCAATTCGAGTAGCTAACGAGACACAAACATATGGAACGCAGACATATCAAGTGGTTACCCATCATCATCGCCGGCCTCTTCCTGGCTTATCAGTATTTTTCGGCCGAGAAATTCGTCAACCCTGAGACCGGACGCGCCAGCCATGTCGGCATGTCCACTCAGCAGGAAGACGCTTTGGGATTGCAAACTTATCAACACGTCCTGGATCAATCGCAGGCCATCACCTCCGGACCGGAATATGACATGGTCAGGCGCGTGGCTTCCAGGCTGGCGCGCGCCACGGGTCAGGCCGGCGCGAACTTCGACTGGGAGGAATCGCTCGTCCGCGACGACCAAGTGAATGCCTTCTGCCTTCCCGGCGGGAAGATCGTGGTTTACACCGGCATTTTGCCCGTAGCTCAAAACGAAGCAGCGCTGGCGACGGTGCTCGGTCACGAGATGGCCCACGCCACTTCCCGCCACGGCGCCGAGCGCGTTCTCCAGCAAAACCTCACCCAAACTTTCATGACTGGCGTCGCTGTGTCGATTTCCGATATGGACTACGACAAGCAACGGGCAGTCATGGGTGCGCTTGGCGCCGGCGCGCAGTTCGGCGTGCTCATGCCTTTCAGCCGCAAAGATGAATCAGAAGCCGATCGGATTGGGCTTCATTACATGGCGCGGGCCGGTTACGACCCGCGCGAGAGCATCAACTTTTGGCAGAGAATGGAGAGCGCCGGCCGGGCGCAACCACCGGAGTTCCTATCGACACATCCCTCACACGGCACACGCATCCAGCAGCTCGAAGCGGAAATGCCGAAGGCGTTAGCCGAATTCAATCAGCAGCAGACCAGCCCCTAGATTGTGCCAGTGTGGGAGAAGTTGCGGCGCGCCAGATTCCGCATTGCCGCCTGACACATTTTGCGTAACATCTTCGGATGCTTAAGCGATTGTTCCCCTTGCTGGGCAAAGCCATCACAGGCTTTGCGCTCATGTGCGTGCCGACAGCATTCGCGCTGCCGCCAGGACTGCTCAATAACGAGCATCTCGCCGTTCGCGCCGTGATTGCCGTGCAGCACGATGTAACCGGTGATTTGATGCGGCAGCCCGAAGTGCTCGGCACCGCTGTGGGTGCCGATGAAAGCGGCGCGCCCGTATTGAATGTCTATGTCGATCGTGAAGGACCTGCTGCCGGCGAAGTGATTCATAATCTGCCGCACGCCGTGCGCGGCGTGAACGTGCAGGTGCAGCTGACGGATAAGTTCCGGGCGATGAAGAAACCACCCCGGCCTACGCCGTCTCCTACTCCCACGGCGACTCCTACTCCCACCGCCACACCAACAGCTACTCCCACTTTAAGTCATACCGCAAAGCAAACGCCTCCTATCCTTTTGGGTACATCCGGCGGCTGGAGCAAAGACCTCGCTAATGGTTACTGCTGCGGCGGAACGCTTGGCTCCCTTGTCCAGATCGGCAGCGCGCAATATATCCTGAGTAACTACCACGTCTTTGAGTCGGATATCGTCGCCGGTGGCAACAACACCACCGCGCAAACCGGCGATCCTATCATTCAACCCGGGCTCATCGATGTGAATTGCAGCGCCAGCGGCGCGCAGACAGTCGCCACGCTGGTCAAGCGCAGCTCGCTTCCGAGCAGTAACGTCGATTGCTCCATCGCCCAAGTCGTTAGCGGCATGGTTCGCCCCGACGGCGCCATCCTCGAAATAGGCACGATTTCCAAGAGCACAGTTGGCGCGTCCATTGGCCAGGCGGTGAAGAAGAGTGGGCGCACCACCGGCTTGACTCGTAGCTCCATCTCAGGATTGAACGCCACTATCAGCGTCACCTACGACGACGAATGCGCCGGTGGCACCGCTTTCACCAAGACGTTTACCGGCCAGATAGTCGTCAGTAACTCCCGAAGCAAGTTCCTCAATAGCGGCGATTCCGGTTCGCTCATGGTGGAAGATGTGGCGACCAATCCGCGCGCGGTCGGCCTTCTTTTCGCCGGCAGCAGCACCACTGCGATAGCTAACCCGATCAACGAAGTGCTCAGCTTCCTCGGCGCCACCATGGTTGGCCAGTAGCTTCTCGGACAGCTCGGTTTCGCAAACGTCCGCTTGCCCACCGGCCAGCGGGCGTTTTGTTTCCATGCGTCAAGGTTCGCTTTCGGTGGTTAACCACGAAGTGCATGATTCCTTCGTGGCTCTTCGTGGTGCGATCTTGCGCTAACGAGTTTGCAATAGACCCGGACGCGTTAACCTTTGCCCGTGCCCAACCACCTCGTCATCAGCACCAGCGGCAATCCCGACAGCAACAGCCGTCGCATGGCTCAGCTTGCTTTCGATTGCTTGAAAAAACACAAAGCTCAGTCTGATTGGCTCGATATCAGCCGCCTCCATCTGCCACTCTGCGACGCCGACGCTTGCTACAATCAGCCCGCCGCACAAAACCTCAGCAAGGCGATCGAACTCGCGGATGGCATCATCCTCGCCACACCCGTTTATAACTACGATGTCAGCGCCGCGGCCAAGAACATGGTTGAGCTAACCGGCAGCGCCTGGGAGGATAAGATCGTTGCCTTCCTTTGTGCGGCCGGCGGTATGAGCAGCTACATGTCCATCATGAGCTTCGCTAATAGCCTCATGCTCGATTTCCGTAGCATCATCGTCCCACGTTTTGTCTATGCTACGGGCGATGCGTTCGATTCTGACAAGCTCACGGATACGAAAATCGTGCGGCGTATCGAGCAGGTAACAGCTGAGCTAGTCCGGTTTACCAGCGCGCTCCGCCCGGGCAAGTGAACTACTGGATCGGCACCTCAGGTTTTCAGTATGCGGAATGGAAAGGCACATTCTACCCGGATGACCTTTCTGCGGCGAAGATGCTGCCTTACTATGCCGAGCGCTTTAACACCACTGAAATTAACTACACCTTCCATCGTATCCCATCGCCCAAGACGATCGAGAATTGGTGCAAGCTCACGCCGGACGCATTCAGGTTCAGCTTGAAAGCGCCGCAGAAAGTCACTCACTTTGCCCGCCTCCGTAGCTGCGACGATACTGTCGACTATTTCTACGAGGTGGTTTCAGCGTTAGGCGGCCGCCTTGGGCCCGTCCTCTTTCAACTCCCGCCTAACTTAAAAAAAGACGTCGCTCTGCTCGATCACTTCACCGAATGCCTCCCCGCCAGCATGCGTGCTGCCTTCGAATTTCGCGATCCGTCCTGGCTCGAGGACGAAGTGTTCGCTGTCTTACGAAAGCGCAACGTCTGCCTCTGCATCGCGGATTCCGCGAAGCTCGCGACGCCGTTTACCACTACATCAAACTGGGGCTATCTCCGCCTCCGTCGCGAAGACTATCAGATCACCGACGTCGCCCGCTGGACTGAGTTGGTGCAGGCGCAGACGGAGAACTGGTCGGACGTTTTCATTTATTTCAAGCACGAGGAGAGCGGCACCGGTCCGAAGCTCGCAGAACAAATGTTAACGCTGCTGCGGGCGGACTAAGCGGCGACTCGCCGGCCCTGTTTCGTCAGGGTTGAGGTCGAGCGCCCGCTGTTACGGCTCGAGCCGCGCTTCACCTTCATCGTTTGGTTACGATTGAGGCTCTCCTGAAGGACCTTTACCAGGTCAACCACATTCGTGCTTCGCGGCGCTTTCGCTTCCACTTTCGGCAGCTCTTTCTTCTGCGCCTTTTGCTCGATCATCTCCATCACGGCATTGCGGTACTCGTCGCGGTATTTCTCCGGCTGCCAATCCACGCTCATGCTATCGATGAGTGCCTGCGCCATCTTCAGTTCCTTGTCATTCAACTCAGTCTTCGGGCGATTCAATTCCGCCGGCGACAACACTTCGCTGGCGAAATGCATTAACTCGAGGACGAGAAAAAGACCGTCGGGTTTAACGGCCGCCAGGTACTCACGATTGCTAATCACTACTTTGGCAATGCCGATCTTGTCGGTGCCGCTGAGTGCTTTGTGCAATAGCGCATAGGCCTTCTCGCCTCCTTTTTGCGCTTCGAGAAAATAGGGCTTGTAAAAGAACTTCGGGTCGACCTGCTCGAGATCTACGAAATCCGTGATGTCGATGGAATGAGTCGATTCGATGCGAACTTTTTCGAAGTCTTCGTCTTTGAGAATGACATACTGGCCACGCTCGAACTCAAACCCTTTGACAATCTGGTCGGCGGAAACTTCCTTCATGTCCGCTTCCGCCACCTTCTTGTATCGGATTGGACTCAGGTCGGCGGCGCGCAGTTGCCGAAAGCTCAACTTCTCCTCGCGCGTGGCGGGATAAACGGAAATCGGAATGTAAACCAAACCGAACGAGATGCTACCTTTCCAGATGGGTCGCATATTATTTAATGTCGCGCAGTGTAAGGAGCGAACGGCCGCCTGTCAACGGGTGTATCACCTTACATTCTAGCAGCAATCAGGCCAGCGCGCATCCCGCCCCATGCTATCGTGCCATCGATTCATGCGATGAAAATTATGCCCTCGTTTTCCTCATCGTCCTGATGGGAACGAAAGTCTTCGCGCTGGATCAGCAGTTCCGCTTGAACAAGCCGGAAGCGCAAACCGTGGTGCTCATGGGCGAGTTTAACGAGTGGCACGGCCAGGCCATGACCAAAGGAGCTGATGGTTATTGGTCCCTCACCATACCGCTCGCGCCCGGCACCTATGGCTACAAGTTTCTGGTAGATGGCAAAGATTGGGTATTAGATCCCAACAACGCGAATAGAAAACTAGTTGATGGAGTCGAGAACTCGGCTGTTGCAGTAACCAGCGATCCTAGTCCCGCAGCGACAACGGCTTCTTCTCCTACTGCGCCGCATAGCAGCGGCGGCCTCGCTCTAAATGGTGGAGAAACGATCACTCTGGAAGCTCAGCTTTCTCAAAAGCGACAGTCGCAAGCTACCGCCGAAGGTTATCCGCATCTGCTTCACGCGAGAGTAGCTATCGCGGCGCCAGAGGGATTCGATTCCCGCAAACCGCGGCTTGCGTTAGTCATCAGCAATACCGAAGCGTATTC
The DNA here is from genome assembly GCA_003244125.1 of Chthoniobacterales bacterium. The sequence continues at coordinate 5,905 of QHBL01000228.1, read as the reverse complement.
CAATATCGATGCCATGCAGCAGTTCAAAGATGCCGCGCTTGGCCGGTCGCTTGTGGCGGACATTCCGGCGGCGCCAAGAATTCGGGCCTCCTCGCGGCCGACCTGGCGCGCGAACATCACCGAATTATCGGCCTTCTCATGATCGGCTGTAACTGGGACACGGCGTCGGTCGTATATCGAAAATCGGCGCCGGCCAACTTCCTCGCCGTGCCGGTGTTCTTGAGCAGCGGCAAATCCGACACCATCGCGACACCCGCTCACAATGAGGAGGTGAGAAACTCGCTCCGCGCCACCGGGTTTCAAAAGGTGGAAAGCTTTCGATGGCGCGCACGTGGTTTATCAGCCGCATGTGAGCGAGGCGCTGCGCTGGTTCGCCGCGCAGAACGCGAGTAGTTCTCCGGGTGCGCGTCAGTCAGAATTCGACAAGGTTTTCAAGACAAAGCCATGGTCGAGTGACCGCACCGCAGCTGAGAAGCTTTGACCTCTTGACTAAATGCGCCGAACTTCAGCAATGAGTTCGACGTTGTTATGCCCGCTGCTTTCTGTCGCGCTATGTTGCGCTGAAACTATGGGACAATCCACTTCACCGCGACCCGACGTTAACGCGGTTCTTGCAGCTCACGACAAAGAGCTGCTTCGCATACCGGACGTAACTGGTGTCTACGTCGGTGTTCTGAAAGATGGCACGACTCCCTGTCTCCGAGTGATGCTAAAGAAACGCACGCCGGCAGTTGAACGTGCGCTGCCGCGTGAACTGCAAGGGTATCCCGTAGAGGTCGAGGTCTCCGGTGAGATCCGGCCGCTTGGACGTTGAGTCGCGCCGATGGTTCATACTCGGGCCGCGACCAAAGGCAATTTGACAAACAGTCATATTACCAAAGCGGCGCTAGATCGGCGGGCGAGGGTGGAGTAATTGGCAGACCGTGATTGAGGAAATTGCCGATCGGCTCGAAGGGGTACGAGCTACAATAGAGAAAGCAGCGCGGCGCGCCGCGAGATCAGCTAACGACGTCGAGCTTATAGCCGTTTCCAAAGGCCATGACGCGGACAAGGTTCGTTTGGCACTAGGTGGTGACCAGCTACTCTTCGGTGAAAGCAGGGTCCAGGAAGCGCGGGCGAAAATTCCGCTGCTGCCCTCGAATCTACGCTGGCATTTCATCGGCCATCTGCAAAAGAACAAGATCAGGCACGCGCTTCCGTTATTCGAGCTAATCCATAGCGTCGATACGCTCGACTTGGCTCAACAGTTGAACCGTGTCGCGGCGGAAGACGGTTTTCATCCGCGCATTCTTCTCGAGGTGAACCTGGCAGGAGAGGGAAGTAAGTTTGGCTGGCGACCGGAAGCACTCAACAATGCCATGGAAGAGTTGCTGAGCCTCGACCGATTATCTATCGAGGGTCTGATGACTATTCCTCCTTTGGCAGAAGATGCGGAAGCATCCCGGCCTTACTTCGTGCTGCTGCACAATCTGCGCGATCAGTTAGAGACCGCGTTCAGACTGAAGCTGCCACAGCTATCGATGGGGATGAGTGGAGACTTCGCTGTTGCTATCGAGGAAGGCGCGACCCTCGTCCGCGTCGGCACAGCAATCTTCGGTCCTCGAAGCCGCAGCAAGAGTATATCGCCGCCTGAGCTACTGTGATACTCGAGCCGCTATCAGTGCAGCAAATTGGCAATGAGCTGGCGGTCCGCTGGAATGATGGCGTTGAGTCATACATCGTCCTGGAACGACTGCGCCGGTCCTGTCCATGCGCCGCGTGTGGCGGTGAGCCGGATGTGCTTGGGAGAATCAGCCGCCCACCAGTCAACTACTCGAAGGACAGCTTCGTGCTGCAATCATACGCACCGGTCGGTGGGTATGCTTTACAATTGCGCTGGGGGGATGGTCACGACACAGGGATTTACAGCTTCGAGTACCTTCGCCGTATCTCGGGCGCTACTTAACCCTGGATTGCGTACTAAAGAGTAATGCGCAGTAGCTTGGTGCCAGCAGCTCCAGGTTCAACCAGCCGGTCGGTCATCCCTGCCGGCATGAGGAAGAAGTTGCCAGGGTAAAACAACATCCCTGCACATCTGATGGTGCCGCTGAGGCAGAATGCGATGCTGAACTCTCCCGGCGCAACCAGCGGCCTGCTATCAAGAAGCGCCCATCGCTCAATAGTGAAGAGTTCGTGAGCCAGAATTGTTTCTCCGGATGCTTCCAAGGCTGCCGGCCGGGAATCCTCGAAGTCAATGCAGCTGAGCGCTTCTTCAATATGTAACTCGCGAGGCTTCCCATCTTTGTCGCATCGGTTCCAATCGAAGACGCGAAAAGTAGTATCGCTATTCTGTTGCACTTCCACGATCAGATTGCCGGCTCCTATCGCATGGATCCTTCCGCTCGGGATAAAGAAAGCGTCGCCTCGTCCCACCGGAATGCGATGGATCAACTCCGCCGCAGTCCCATCGCTAATAGCCTGGCGAAACCCATTTGGTGACGCAGGCTGCGAAAAGCCGAGGTAAAGCTCCGCCTCGAGCGTGGCGTCAGCAATGTACCAGCATTCCGACTTTGGCTCACCCTTTAGTGCTGCGGCGACAGGCGCGGGCGGATGGACTTGAAGAGATAATTTCTCGCGACAGTCGAGTAGCTTGATGAGAAGCGGGAAGCGTGGGCGATCATTAACTTCGCCGAAGATATCAGCGCGGTAATTGACCCACAGATCATGTAATGATCGCCCAGACAGAGCTCCCGACTCGACCATGCTCTGAGCTTCGGGCCGATCGACAATCTCCCAGGATTCACCAATATGGCGCTCCGCGGGAATGTCTTTGCGGTAATGGGAAGCGAGTTTGCGGCCTCCCCACACCCGCTCAAAAAAAAGCGGCCGGAAGGTAAGCGGTGCATCGAGCGCCGGCATGATCGGATTATTAGCAGAGAACATTGTGAGTGGCGACTATCCTGCTACGCTCAATTTCCGTGCGCGCGTTTCTCCGTTACTGGCTGCCCTTGCTGATTTGGCTCGCGCTCATCTTTGCCGGGTCCACTGATTTGATGTCAGCGGAGCATACCTCGCGCATCATTGCTCCGTTGCTGCGGTGGCTGCGGCCGACAATTTCATGGCAAGCCATCGAGCAGCTCCAATTTTTTATCCGCAAAGCTGGCCACGTCAGCGAATATGCCATCCTCGCGGCGCTACTTTACCGAGCGCTGGTTAATACTCTTCTGCTCGGCCGCGTCTGGATTTGCGCCACGATCGTGGTGTTGCTCGCCGGCATCTACGCTATCAGCGATGAATTTCATCAATCTTTCGTGCCTTCGCGAACGGCCACGGCTCGCGACGTGGCGATCGATGCCGTGGGCGCTGTTTGCGGCGTGTTGGTGGTGCTCATGTTTCGGCGTGAGCAGGCGAGGGGTTGAGTGCACGGGTAATCAGGAACGATCTCGCGCTTATCTCGTCGTAAATTCGCTGGAAGGTGTCATGTATTAATCAAACACGTCCAACAGCAGCTTCAGACACCGATTGAATATGCAACGCCACTGAAACGTCTGGGTTAGATATTGAAACCAACTCGCTTATGAAGCTCCGTTCGCTCCTTTTCGCTATTGTCGCGCTCGTCACGATTCCCGTGGCGAATTCGCAAGCTTTCGTCTCCATCTCAGTCGGGTTCGCTCCGCCGGTCCTGCCAATTTATGCGCAGCCGGTTTGCCCTACTCCCGGCTACATCTGGACTCCCGGTTACTGGGCCTGGAGCGGGTTCGGTGGCTACTACTGGGTGCCCGGTGTATGGGTCGCGCCGCCTTCAGTCGGCCTCTACTGGACGCCGCCATATTGGGGCTGGGGCAATGGAGTTTACGTTTTCCACCAAGGCTACTGGGGCCCGCACATTGGGTTCTACGGCGGCATCAATTACGGCTACGGCTATTTCGGCAGCGGCTACTATGGCGGCCGCTGGGCAGGGAACCGTTTCCTCTACAACACCGCCGTGACTCGCGTGAACAGGAACGTTATCCGCAATGTTTACGTCGATCGTTCCGTCGTGAACCGCCAGGTGAACCGTGAGCGTGTCAGCTTCAACGGACCCGGTGGCGTCAAAGCCGTTCCCACGGCTGAGCAACGCGCAGCCGAAACCCAGCGCCGCGCCGCAGCCACGCAGGCGCAGATCGCGCGACAGGAAGCGGCCAGCAAGAACCCTGGCCTGCAAGCGAAGGTGAATGGCGGCCATCCCAAACCCGAAGCCGTCCGCGCTGTTCAAAACGCGAACGCCGAAACGGCGAAGGCGAACACAGCCCGCCCCGAAGCCGCCGAACGCACCGCGACAAATCGCAATAATAACGCCAACCAAACTCGAGCTGAAGAAGCCAGAGCTAAGGAAACGCGAGCTGAACAGTCGCGAGCGGGCGAAGCCCGGGCCGCATCCGTTCGCCGCGCCGAGCAAACCTCCCGCGCCGCCGAGCTCCGCCGCGAACGATCCGCGCGAAACGCCGAAGTGACTCGTGAACAAGCATCACGCAACGCGCAAATGCGCGCCCGCGACCTCCGCGAGCGCGAGCTTGCCCGCCGCGACATGACCGCGCGTTCCGGCCGTCCCGAAACCGTCGCGCCGCGTCCGCAAAACGCCCCCGCCCGCGGTGATTCCCGCCCCCAATCCCAGGAGCAGCAAAAGAAGAAATCCAAAAAGCGGAATCAGGACGACGGCCGGTAAGTCCAACCGACGATTCGGCTCGCGAGATTCTTTCTGACGCATCGACAACGCGCCCCGGCTTCCCGCAAAGTGCGGGGTTCTGGCGACGGCCTACTGCTCCGCGCAATCCGTTCGGGCTCACGCTCAGAAAGGCTGGTCGTCGCACTACCATCGGCGCGGCAGCGTTTCACCTCCGTGTTCCGAAAGGGAGGGGATTGGCACATCAGCGTGCGCAAGGCCGCGCTAAGCGATCTCGCTTCAAGGCCAGGCGACTCAAAGAAATGCGGGTATCTTCTCACAGGTTGTGAGAATCCGTCATTGACCTAGTCTTATGACCAAGCGTGGAGCCGGTGGCACCGCTTGGTAGTCGAAAGCGCCGGCTCGGAGCGCTGCGCGGGCGCATGATCATCAAAGGCGATATTATCAGGAGCGATTTCGAGCGTGATTGGGAGAGCTGATGACGCTGCTGCTTAATACGCACGTCGGATCTGGTCGGAGCAGGCTCCAGAGAAGCTCGGACGGCGCGCGGGCGCGGTCTTGGGTGATATGGGGAATGGCGTGGCGGTAAGTGCGATGTCGGCGATGGAAATTGCCCGATTAGTGTTTCTCCGGCGCGTTGAACTCAGCGAGGCGGCATCGTCCTGGATCCCAGATTCAATCCGCTCTTTGACTCTTTGACATTGGCTGTGAGCTGGGACATTGCGAGCGAAGCGTATGAGTTGCCAGTCGCTTTCCACAAAGATCCGGTGGACCGGGTGCTGGTGGCGACGGCGCGAATTCACGACCTGGTTCTGTTAACGGCGGATGATCTGATCCTGCGGTATCCGCACGTGAAGACGTTGTCGGCGCTGCGCTAGTTACGTCATGTTGGAAAGCTCAAATTCCCCGCAGAGGGCGCAGAGATCGCAGAGAAAATGGACAAGCATCCGAAGTCTTAGCCGAGCAGATGAGATCGAATAGATAGATAGGCGCAACAATTGGGACGGTAGCTGCAGCGCGTTATCATGAATTGCGCACCGCGAGGCTGGACGACAGGCCGACCTTCGTGACGGCGGGAAGAAGTTCATGAAGTCGAGCACCGTCCGGTGCCTGAGTGGCAATTTCGCAGCACGCGGGACGCGTGCGCTACCTGGAGGTGTGATCGGCGCAAGCAAAATGCCCGAGGAGATAAATCCACCGGGCATTTTGTTCTGGCGACGTCCTACTCTCGCACGACCTGTCGTCGCACTACCATCGGGGCTG
>QHBL01000331.1:2900-3267 GCA_003244125.1 Chthoniobacterales bacterium | reverse complement strand
TCGCTTCGGCCGCGCATCTCGCGGCGAAGGACAAGAAGGTCGAGAAAGTCGCCACCTGGACGCCCGACAAAGATCTGGCGCAATGCGTGCGAGATACGCGCGTGGTGCAGATCGACGGCCGGCGCAAGACGATTCGCCATGCGGCTGGAATACGCGAAAAGTTCGGCGTCGATCCCCCGCTCATCCCGGACCTGCTGGCGCTCGTGGGCGATGCGGCCGACGGCTACCCCGGCATCCATGGAATCGGCCCGAGGACCGCCGCCCAGCTTTTGAACCGCCACGGTCAGATCGAAAACTTCCCGTCAACGTTCTCGGCGAACTGCGCGATCTCGCACTCCTCTTCAAGAAGCTCGCGACCCTGCGCACC
>QHBL01000331.1:2431-2734 GCA_003244125.1 Chthoniobacterales bacterium | reverse complement strand
TTCGTTGTGCAATGCGTCGCCGTTATCGGCGCGTCACTCTATGCCTTCCTCTTCACCTACGTGGTGCTGGCGTTGATCAACGTATTCGCGACGGTGAAAGTTTCAGAAGCGGACGAAGACTTGGGCCTGGACGCTTCGCTGCACGGCGAGCAAGCCTACGATTCTGGAACGCTGTAGAGGCTGCCGTCTGCACGCAACCTGCTTGAGCGCAGGTATGGGAACCTGTCTCCCGGGAGTCAAAACCCTTGCCGTCATCCTTTTTGGGCTGCTCGCCGCCTCCTGGCCCGCGACGGCTCAAACCAT
>QHBL01000331.1:0-2371 GCA_003244125.1 Chthoniobacterales bacterium | reverse complement strand
GGCCCAAGCATCATCTCGGGCGATGTTGACGTCAGTCCAGGAAGCGCAATCACCGGTTTCCCGCCGGGCACGGTTGTCAACGGTTCAATCCACAGCAACGACGCGGTTGCCATCGCGGCCCATGCGGGAGCACTGTCGGCCTACAACCAGTTATTCGGGGAGACGCCGACGAGCAACCTAACCGGGATTAACTTGGGAGGTCTAACTCTCCTTCCCGGGATCTACCGTTTTGACACTTTCGCGCAACTCAGCGGGACACTCACCCTCAATACCCAGGGAAACCAAAACGCAACGTTTCATTTCCAGATCGGCACCACTTTAGGCGCAGATCCGGCGTCTCAGATTACGCTCCTGAACGGGAACTCAGTAAACATCTTCTGGCAGGTCGGCAGCTCGGCCACACTGGGGACGGGAAGCAATTTTGTCGGCACGATTATCGCCAACCAAAGCATTACTTTGAATACCGGAGCCACGCTCGAAGGGAGAGCGCTTGCCCTTAACGGGGCGGTGACACTCGACAGTAATACAATCACGGCGCCGACACCGACACCAATTCCAACAGCCACTCCGACACCAACTCCAATACCGACTCCGACACCGACACCGCGACCGAGTCCCACTGCAAGTCCGACCGCGACGCCGACTCCGCAGCCGAGTCCCACAGTGACGCCACTTCCACGCCAGGTCACTCCGAACGAACTCGCGATCGCGGGTGCGCTGCATCGACTGGCGGCGGACCATCCGGGGAACGAGCTCATCCGAATACTGGGAACTTTACCGCCTTCGCAGGTTCTCGGTGCGATTGATCTTCTCTCACCGGAAGATCTGGCATCGATCTTCACGACAGGTCTGGCCGTTTTGGACGTGCAAGTGAACAATATCGAGCACCGCTTGTGGGACGTGCGGCAAGGAGCAACCGGCTTTAGCGATTCCGGCTTCGCCATCACCGACACCCGCACCAGGCCAATCAGCGACGGCAAAGAGATGCGGAGCGATGGCAAAGAGATGTTTAGCGACGGCAAAGAAGTCGTGTCTTCAGCACACGTGGCCGCACCGGACAAACGCTGGGGACTCTTCATCTCCGGCACTGGAGAATTCGTGGATGTGGAAAGCACCAGCGCTGCGCGCGGTTCATCCTTTAACACCGGCGGCGTCACAGTGGGCGCCGACTACCGCGTCACCGATCATTTCGTGCTCGGAGGAGCGTTCGGTTATGCCAACACCGCAGCCGACCTGAATCTCGGCGGCAGCTTGGAAGGTAACAGCGGGAAAGGCAGCTTTTACGGGACCTACTATAATGAAGGGTTCTATGTGGATGGGATTGTCGGCGGCGGTTACGGCTCGATCGCTACCCGACGCCTGACCGCAGGCGGATTCGCCCGCGGCGATACCAACGGAACCGACTTCGATGCCTTACTTGGAACCGGCTACGACGTCCATATCGGCCGGTTCAGCTTCGGTCCGCTCGCCTCGCTCCGCTACGGCCGGTTCGGAATCGATGGCTTCACGGAGGAGGGCGCGCTGGGCTCGTTGTCGATCGATTCGCAGAGCCAGGATTCACTAAAATCGGCGGTCGGCCTGCAAGCTTCCTACACGGCAAAGGTCGGCCGCATCGCGCTCACACCCATGGTGCGCGCGCAATGGGAGCATGAATATCTCACCAGCACATCGAGCATCGATGCCGGCTTTGTCTCGGCGAACTCGTTCACCGTGCAAGGCCCTCACATCGGTCGCGATGGCTTGCTCCTGGATGTGGGCGTCTCGGCGCAGCTAACGCCGCGTCTGGGCGTCTTCGCCTATTACACGGGCAAGCTGGGTCGCGAAAACTACAGCGTGCATAACATCAGCGGAGGGTTGCGCGTGAGCTTCTGATTTTGCGCCGTCTTGCTGGAGTGAGGCGGGAATTGCAGTCCCCAGAATCGCTGGCGGCGTATGGCGCAGGTGCCAGCGCGCACGGCAGAAGCCCAATTCGTGGTTCAACCATCTATTTGCGAACGTCTTCGTAATCTTCATAGAACAAAAATGCGGGCCGCACGTGAAGGATTAGTGACGAGTAACATGTGATCAGTGGCGAGCCTTATGCCTTCGTGTAAAGCTCGGCTCCGGCTTCAGCGAACTCCTGCGATTTTTGTTCCATCCCGACTTGCAACGCTTCGCTCTCCGAGAGTTCTTGTTCGGCGGCGTACTTTCGAACGTCCTCTGTTATTTTCATGGAACAGAAATGGGGACCGCACATAGAACAAAAATGCGCGGTCTTCGCGCCTTCTTGTGGCAGCGTCTCATCGTGGAACTCGCGCGCGGTTTCGGGGTCTAACGAGAGATTGAACTGGTCTTCCCATCTGAATTCAAATCTTGCCTTCGAAACGGCATT
>QHBL01000193.1 GCA_003244125.1 Chthoniobacterales bacterium | reverse complement strand
AGGACGGACGGCAGCTACAACGTTTGACCGAATTGCAGAACTGAACGCGCACGTGACAAACTTAGCTCCGAGCCGCTGCTCGGCATTCGATACGTTTGTTACAGATGCGCGACGGCACCATCCCTCTTCAAGCTACCGCCGCCACCGAGATCCCCGCGTTCGCGGTCGACCGCCGCGCGATGCGGTACTTCAAACCCGACTGGCCGTGGATCGCGCTGCTTGTCGTCCTGATCGGCATCTCCGTCTGCGTCGGGCTCCTCGAAACGTGGCCGCTCGCCGTGCTCATCGATAGCGTTCTCACCGCCAGGCCGCAGACGGATTGGATTCACCAACTCTTCCTCTCGCTTTTACCGGCGGACAAAACGGACCAGATCATCGGGCTCGTGCTCATCGGGATGGGGCTCCAGCTCATCGGCTATTTCGTCTGGATGATGCGGATGATGATCAATTATCACCTCAACTACCGTGGCACCACGCGCGTTCGCTACGATCTCTTCAGCAAACTGCAACACCTCGGCCTCGCTTACCATCGCACTCATCCTCAGGGCGACGCCATTTACCGCCTCAGCGCCGACGCTTTTGGCCCATGGGGAATCATGGACACCGTCATCGGCACTGCCGTCGCCGCTGTCACGCTCACCGTCATGACGCTCATTCTGCTTTCGCGAAATGTCTCGCTCACGCTCGCGGCATTTTCCGTCGCGCCCTTTATCATCTGGAGCAACTGGCGTTTCGGCATGCGCATTCACGAGCGCGCTCTCATCTCGAAGCAAATCGACACCGATCTCACCAGCACCATCCAACAAACGATGTCGCGCGTCTGGCTGGCGCAGGCCTTTCGTCGTGAACGCCGGGAGTTCCGTCTCTTTCGGCGGGCCGTGCTGCGCAGCGTGCACGCGCTCCTGCGACTGAACTGGCAGGAGCAATTATATCCTCTCGCACGCGACAGCATTCTCGGTGTCGGCGCCGCCATCATCCTCGGCTACGGCGGCTATCTTGTTTATCGCGATCAATTCCTCCAGCCGGTCGCCGGCGGCATGACGGTGGGCGTTCTCATCATCTTCCTCGATTACGTCCGCAAACTCTGGGACCCGCTGAAATGGCTCACCGAATTCTTCGCCAAAGTGCGCCTCTTCGAAGCGGCCGCGCGTCGCGTTTTTCGCATTCTGGATACGCCGGAGTCGATCAGTGAAAATCCCCGCGCAATTCATCTGCCGGTGCGCCGGCGCGATCTTAACCTGGACGACGTCAGCTTCGGCTACCGCGATGGTCAGACTGTGTTGCGCGATGTTTCCGCTGAAATCAACGATGGCGAATTCGTCGCCTTCATCGGACCGAGCGGCACCGGTAAGAGCACGTTGCTCAGTTTGATGCTGCGCTTCTATGATCCATCGCGCGGCGCACTCCTTCTCGGCAACGCCGATTTTCGCACCATCCGCATCGCTGATGTGCGCGCACACATGGCGCTGGTTGGCCAGGAAAACATCATTCTGCCAGCGCGCGTGGCGGAAAATATCGCCTACGGCAGACCGGGAGCATCGCGCCGCGAACTGCAACACGCAGCCGAACTGGCCGGCGCGGCCGAGTTCATCGAACAGCTGCCTGAGGGCTACGACACGATGCTCGCCGAAGGCGGCCAGAATTTATCCGGCGGTCAACGCCAGCGCATCGCCATCGCTCGCGCACTCCTGACAAATGCGCCCTTCCTCATCCTGGACGAACCGACCAGCGCGCTTGATCCGCAACACGAACAGCACCTCGTCACCACGCTTCTCCGCCTGCGCGGCCTGCGCACCATCGTGCTGGTGACGCATCGGCTGCAATCCGTCACCCAATGCGACCGAATCTTCGTCATGCAACACGGCACCATCGCTCAACGCGGCACTCACGAAGAGCTGCTGGCCAAAAGCGGCGCCTACTCGCGCATGTGGGACACCGCTCCGGCACCGGAACCGGCGCTTTGATNNGTTCGCGGCAGCTTGCCGCGAACCGCGCCGCGGTTCGTTAGCGTGTCGCGAACGAGCATTTGGCTAGCAGCCAAGTGCGACAGCCTGAAAGCCTATGCTCCCCCAGCAGTGGCAGTCGCTTTCCATGGCACTGAATTCGCTCACTTTCTGTCCGATGAAGCCCCCTCGCGTTTTTTTTTCCGCCCTCGAAAAATTGACCGGCCGCCGCGCCGTCGCTGACCTGCGCGCGGCCAATCAGGAACTCGAGAGCGCGTTGAGCGAATCGCGCCTGACGCAGAAGGAAGTCATCCAGCAGATCGTCAGCGGCATCGTTCATGATTTCAGTAACGCGCTCACACCCATCCTCGGATTCAGCGAGCTGCTCCTGAATAACGAACCGTTGCTTCGCGATTCGGCCCAGACCCGCCACTTTATCGAGATGGTGCACAGCTCCGCGCAGGACAACGCCGCACTGCTCGCCCGCTTATGCGAGTCTTACGGTCCGCTCCTGCCGAACATCGAATTCGTGGCGCTGGCTCAGCCGGTAACGTCTGCCACCGCTGAGATGCCGGCCACAAAAAAGCCGAACGCCCTTTCCATTCTCGTCGTCGATGATGATGAGCGCGTCTGCGAAGTGGTGGCGGAATATCTTGTAAGCGACGGGCACGAAGTCACCACCGCGACCAGCGGAGAGGAAGCGTTGTCGCAGGCGAGGAGCGAAACCTTCGACGTCGTTTTTCTCGACCGCGCCATGCCCGGCATGAGCGGCGATGAAACCGCCGAGCAGATCAAACAATTGCGGCCGGAGCTTCCCGTCATCATGCTCACCGGCTTCGGTCCTCTCATCGAAGTGACCGGCTCGCGCCCGCGGGCCATCGACGCCGTTCTGAGCAAACCAGTCACGCGCGCGATCCTCCGCCAAACGCTGGCGAAATTCTCCCAGGCCGCGTAGTCGGCCGCGTTTTGTGCCAAAACGCC
>QHBL01000290.1:1983-6758 GCA_003244125.1 Chthoniobacterales bacterium | reverse complement strand
GCAGAAAGAGCAATGCTCGATCACGAGCTTGCCAGCGTTGAGCCCGCCGGATTTTGTCGAAAAAAAGCAGCGCGATGAGAAACGTGACCAGCGCCAGCGGCATGTCCGTGCGCACGAGCGTCGCGAGACGCGGCGTGAGCAGGTTGAGCGAGAAAGCAGCGAGCGCGATGAGTCCGCCAGCGGCGCCGGCGATGACCGCAGCGCGTCGCCACAAAAGCGTGCCGAGAGCCAGAGCCGCAGCGAACGACGGCGCGCGCCATGCGATCTCCCACGATCGCGTCACCCGATAGAGAAAGGCCGAGATCCATGCCACCAGCGGCGGCTTGGTCGCGACCTTCCCGCTCGGCGTCTGTTGGTAGAGCAAATGTGGCGCAGTCACGATTTGCCACGAAGTGAAAGCCTGCTTCGCCTGGTCATAATCTTCGAGCTGCCACGGCAAATTGCCCGCGGCAAATAGCATGATCGTTAGCACGCTAACGATCATGAGCGTGGCGCTGTTCTCCAGCAGCCGCGCCGCCGGCACGAATGGACCGAATCGGGATCGTCGGATCGAGTAAGCGGATTGGGCGACCGGCTCGCTCACGTGGATGCGCCCGCTGCGTCTGGAGCCGCTCCGCTTTCGGAAGTGCGGAAGGGAGCGCGTAGCTCGGTCAGGATGGCGTCGGCGGCATCGGCTTCGGCGGCCTCGGCGCTCAATTGTGCGCGAACTGTGGCGAAGGCTTGAAGCATCGCGCCGCGGGCGCCGGCATCATCAAGCAACCGCGCGACGGCTCTTGCGATCGCGCCCGGTCGCGCCTTGTGCTGGATGAACTCGGGCACGATCTCGTGATTGGCCAGCACATTCGGCATGCCCAGCCAGCGCACCTTCACCACCAGGCGCGCCGCGAGATAAGTCAGCCACGCCACGCGATAGACGAGCACGAAAGGCAACTGCGCGAGCGCGGCTTCCAGCGTCGCTGTCCCGGAAGCTACCATTGCCGCCGAAGCGCGCTCCATCAGTTCGCGACCGCGCCCCACGTTGACAACGAATCTATCGTCGGCGCCCACGATTGATTCTATGACTCGCCGAAGCGACTCCGACGCGGCGGCAATTTCAAAATGTAAACGGGGATGACTGCGTAAAAGCTGGTGGGCAGCATCCAGCATCACGGGCAAAATTTTCTTTACCTCGCGTCCGCGGCTGCCGGGAAAGAGCGCAACAAGCTGCGGATCACGCTCACTGTCAGAGCAATCGCAACGGGCTGCCTCGACTCGGCTCGCGATGACAGCCGGATGCCCCACAAAATCCGCGCGGAGCCCAGCTTGCGCATAAAAATGCGGTTCAAACGGGAAAATGCAGAGCATCAAGTCCATCGAGCGCGCCATGGAGCTAACACGTCGCTGATTCCACGCCCAGATCTGCGGGCTGATGTAATAGATGATCTTAAGACCGCGCTGCCTTTTTCGAAGCTCACGCGCCAGACGTAGATTGAATCCAGGATAATCAATCAGCAGCACTGCGTCCGGTCGCAACGCCGCGATATCGCGGAGGGTGCCGTGAAATTCGCGCCGGAAAAAACGGTAGCGCTTCAACACTTCCCACAAGCCAATCACCGCCGCCTGGTCGATCCAATCGCGAAATTTCTCCCCTGCGACTGCGCGCATCTTGGGGCCGCCGCGGCCGAAGAATTGCAGCCGCGCATCGCGCCGGCGCAACTCGCGCAAGAGCTCCGCGCCGTGATTGTCGCCGCTGGTTTCGCCGGCGACGAAATAGATGCGGCTCACTGCGCGCCGATCCGTTTCGTGATTTCCACCGCAAGCTCCAAAGCCGCCGCAGCGTGTGAGCCAGACACCTTCGGCTCGCCGCCGGTGATGGCGCACTCGATAAAGGCGGCGAGCTGTTGCCGCAACGGCTCCTCCTTTTGGATCGCGACCGGTTCGCGCGTGATCTGCCCGTCGGCGCGGCGGTAAATCTCACCGGTTTGCGCCTGGTAATCGAGCGAGAGATAAGCGTCTTCCTGAAAGACGCGAATCTTGCGCATCCGCTCCGGGCTGATGCGGCTCGATGTGATATTCGCAATGCAGCCGCCGGTGAAACGCAGCCGCGCGTTGGCGATGTCTTCGCCGCGGCTCAACACCGGCACGCCGACCGCGTCGATGCTCTCCACTGGCGCACGCACAAGATGCAGGATGATTTCGAGATCGTGAATCATAAGGTCGAGCACGACGCCGATGTCAGTGCTGCGATTTGGGTAGGGCGAAAGGCGATGTGCTTCGATGAAACGGGGATGCGTCAGATGCTGTTCGAGCGCGCTCAGGATCGGGTTGAAACGCTCGACATGTCCGACCTGCAAAACCAGCCCCTTCTCCGCCGCGAGCGCCGCCAGCTCACGCGCGTCCGCGGTGTTCTCGGCGATCGGTTTCTCGATGAGCAAATGCTTGCCGCCACTCAGGAGATCGCGCCCGACGGTGAAATGAGACTGCGTCGGCGTCGCGACGGAAGCTGCATCGACAAACGCGGCGAATTCCTCGAGCGAGCGCGCTGCTTGCACCTGGAACTTCGCCGCGATCTCCTGCGCACGCTCGCTGTCGATGTCGTAGATGGCGGTGAATTCCCCGCGCGGCGTCTCCGCGTAAATGCGCGCATGATTTCCGCCGATGTGCCCCACCCCAACCACGCCGACGCGCAACGATTTCATGGCGTCACCTGCGGCGCGTAATTCTCCAGGAACCACTCATACGTGCGCGAGATCCCATCGCGCAAGGCGATGCGCGGCTTCCATCCGAGCGCGGTGAGTTTCGAAACATCGAGCAGTTTGCGTGGCGTGCCATCGGGTTTGGTTCGGTCCCACTCGAGCTGGCCTTGGAAGCCGACCACCTCGCAGACCAGCTGCGCCAGCGCGCGCACGGTGATGTCTTCGCCACAACCGACGTTCACGATTTCGGGCGAGTCGTAGTGTTCGAGCAGGAACAGGATCGCATCGGCGAGGTCATCAACGTGCAGAAATTCGCGCCTCGGCTCGCCCGTTCCCCACACCGTTATCGTCCCTGCGCCGCTCGCTTTCGCCTCATGCGCTTTGCGAAGCAGCGCCGCCAGCACGTGGGACGTTTCGAGATCGAAATCGTCGCCTGGCCCGTAGAGATTCGTCGGCATCGCGCTGATGAAATTGTCGCCGTATTCGCGGGCGAACGCCTGGCAAAGCTTGATTCCGGCGATTTTTGCAATGGCGTAGGCTTCGTTCGTCGGCTCGAGCGCGCCGGTGAGCAACGCGCGTTCCGGGATCGGCTGCGGCGCGTACTTCGGGTAAATGCAGGAGCTGCCCAGAAAGATGAGTTTACGCACATCGGATTCGTGCGCGGCGCGCAAAACGTTGTTCTGGATTTCGAGATTCTCGATCAGAAACTCGACTGGCGCCTCCGCGTTAGCTTTGATGCCACCGACTCTGGCTGCGGCGAGCAGCACGATCGGCGGCCGTTCCTCAGCGAAAAAATCAGTGACGGCTTCGTAGTTGCGCAGGTCGAGTTCCGCGCGGGAACGGCCAATCACATTGTCAAAACCGCGTGCGCGCAGGAGCCGCGTAAGCGCGCTGCCGGCGAGTCCGCCATGACCCGCCACGTAGATTTTCTCGGAACGATGCACTGAGTTGTTTAGCATTT
Organism: Chthoniobacterales bacterium; assembly: GCA_003244125.1. Next base: position 3,122 of record QHBL01000290.1, on the reverse strand, counting down.
TCTTTTTTGTGCGCGCACGCAATCATGACTTCATGCGCAAAAGATCGCCGCGGCTGGCCGTGCAAAAGACCTACAAGCTGTTTATCGGCGGCAAATTTGTGCGCGGTGAAAATGGCCGAGTGATTCTGACGCGCGACGCGAATGGCCGATCGCTGGCCAATCATTGCCGCGCCTCGCGCAAAGATTTTCGCGACGCGGTCACGGCCGCGCGCGGCGCCTTTGCCGCATGGTCGAAGAACAGCGCGTATCTGCGGGGTCAGATTTTGTATCGCGCCGCCGAAATGCTCGAGACGCGACACCGTGATCTCGAAGAGGAACTGACGCGCGCGGATTCTTCCGTCGGCAGCGCGCGGCGCGAAGTGACCGCCGCGATTGACCGGCTCGTTTATTACGCAGGCTGGACGGGCAAATTCGCGCAAATCCTCGGCTCCGTGAACCCAGTCGCCTCATCGCATTTTAACTTCACCATTCCAGAACCGACCGGTGTTGTCGTCGCGGTTTGCCCCAACGAACCTGCATTGCTCGGGCTGGTTTCGATCATTGCGCCGATTATCGCGAGCGGAAACTCCGCCGTTGTCCTCGCCTCCACCGCCAACGCGCTCCCGGCGCTGACGTTTTCCGAAATCATTGCGACCAGCGACATTCCTGCCGGCGTGGTGAACATCCTCGCGGGCGATCGCGCCGAGCTTGCCCCGCATTTTGCCAGCCACATGGACGTGAACGCGATCGTCGATGCCAGTGGCGATGAGAAAATCGGCGTCGAATTGCAAAGCGGCAGCGCAATCAATCTGAAGCGCTACTATCACCGCGACGTGCGCGATTACTTCGGAGCCGAAGGGGAAAATCCCTACTGGATTATTGACACGACAGAAATGAAGACCGCGTGGCATCCCATCGGCGTGTAGTGCGCGCGCTCCTACTCGTGCTCGACAGCGTCGGAGTCGGAGACGCGCCTGATGCGGCGGAATACGGCGACCAGGGCGCGAACACGCTCGGTCACATCTTCGAGCACCGACCAGATCTGCGCCTGCGCATTCTGGAGATGCTTGGCCTTAGCGCGGTCATTGGTCAAAAAGCCCGCGGTGGCTTTCGCGCGAGCTTCGGCCGTATGCGCGAAAAATCTGCCGGCAAAGATACGA
>QHBL01000290.1:0-1968 GCA_003244125.1 Chthoniobacterales bacterium | reverse complement strand
ATTCTGCAAGAACCGTTCGCGACATTTGCAGCTTTCCCGCGCGATCTCGTTAGCGCAATCGAGACCGAAGCCAACGTAACCTTCATCGGCAATTACGCCCGCAGCGGCACCACTGTGCTGGAGGAACTTGGCGCCGCGCACCTGCGCACCGGCAACCCGATCCTTTACACTTCGGCCGATTCAGTCATGCAAATCGCCGCGCATGAACAGGTGGTGCAGTTGGAGCGGCTCTACGAAATTTGCAAAGTCGCGCGGCGACATTGCGACGCTTATCGCATCGGACGCGTGATCGCGCGGCCCTTTGTGGGCGAGCCCGGTTCGTTTCGACGCACGGCAAATCGGCACGATTTTTCGATGACGCCGCCACCGACGGTGCTGAATGCGCTGCTCGAGTCCGGCACGCCAGTCGTCGGCGTAGGCAAGATCGGCGACATTTTCGCCGGCAGCGGAATCAGCGAAACTCACCAGACCGCGTCGAATGCTGAAGGGATGCGCGTGATCGACAGACTGTGGGATGAATGTCGTGACGGCCTCATCTTCGCCAACCTCGTCGATTTCGACATGCTCTTTGGTCACCGGCGCGACGTCACTGGCTACGCCGCGGCTTTGGAACAGTTCGATCAATGGCTCGGCCCATTCCTCTCGCGCATCGAATCCGACGAGCTCGTCATCATCACAGCGGATCACGGCAACGATCCGACTTTCCGCGGCACGGATCACACGCGCGAAGAAGTGCCGCTGTTTGTTCTGCACCGAAGCGAGTCACGCAATCTCGGCACCCGTTCAACCTACGCCGATGTCGCGGCGTCGCTCGCTCAGCACTTCAGACTGGCAAAGGCTTGGCCGAGCGGCACTGGCTTCTTGACCATACGACGTGACCATGTGACCAATATACATGACCATTACGGCCTCTGAATTTAAAGCAAAGTGCCTGCGCCTCATGGATCAGGTGAAGAAAACTGGAGAATCGATCTCGATCACCAAACGCGGGGTCGAAGTCGCGCGGCTGAATCCTCCTGAATCTCGGGAAAGTTTGTTGCGCTCTCTCCGCGGCTCGGTGCAGATCCACGGTGATATTGTGTCGTCGTTGTTCCGCGACGAAGACTTTGATGCAGTCACTGGCCGCGAGTTAGAACATGGTTCGCCGCCGAAGCCAAAGACGCGCTCCCGCAATAGAAGCAAAGGCCGCCGTGGTTCTCATTGACACGCACGTCTGGGTCTGGTGGATCGGAGGTTTATCACGATTGCCCGAGAAATATCGCGACGCCTTACGAAGGTTGCACGAGCCTCCCCTCCTCAGCGTTATCAGTTTGTGGGAAGTGTCACTTCTGGCGCAGGCGGCGAGAATTGATCTCGCGCCGGATCCACGCCGGTGGATGGCGCGGGCAACGCGGGCGGAACTCGTGCGCCTGGTACAGATTGACGGCGCCATCGCTGCACAGCTACTCGAGCTGCCACGAACGTTGCCGCGTGATCCTGCTGACCGGATTATTGCCGCCACGGCGCGGACATTGCAGGTGCCGGTATTGACTGTGGATCGGCAGCTTCTCGCTTCCGGAGCGGTTCGGAGGTGGGACGTGTAATGCACGTTCCCTCGGTGATCGAAAAGAAGCGCGACGGCGGCGAGCTTGGAGCTAACGAGGTGCGGGAACTGATTTCGGGATTTACGCGCGGTGAGGTGGCCGATTACCAGATGAGCGCGCTGGCGATGGCAATTTTGTTTCGTGGAATGAGCGAAGCAGAAACGTGGCACCTGACTGAAGCGATGATGCGGAGCGGGCGAGTGTTGAATTATCCGGCCAACTCGCCGGCGAAAGTGGACAAACATTCCACGGGCGGAATAGGCGATAAGACCTCGCTCGTGCTCGCGCCGTTGCTGGCGTGCGATGAGTTGTGGGTGCCGATGATTTCCGGCCGCGGACTTGGCATCACCGGCGGCACGCTTGACAAGCTCGAGGCGATCCCAGG
>QHBL01000205.1:904-3690 GCA_003244125.1 Chthoniobacterales bacterium | reverse complement strand
AAGCCGGTGGAGCCGTCTTTTATGCCAATCAGGTTGTAGCCTTGGGAAATGAACGCGCCGTAGACATCCTGACCGGAAGTGCCAGCGGAAGTGTTTCCGGCGATGATGGTGTTTTTGACATCGGTGGTGGCACTGGGGTTGGTAACAACGCCGCCGCCGTAGATATCAGCAGTACTATTGTCGGAAACGGTGGTGCTGGTAAGCGTCAATGTGGCTTCGTTCGCAATGACTGAACCGCCGTTGGTTCCGCTAGCGATATTACCGGAGACGGTGCAATTGGTGACGTTCATCGTGGCTCGGTTGCGAAAGGCAGCGGCGGCGTCGACACTAGTATTACCGGAGAGGGTGCTGCTGGTGAGATTCATCGTGCCGGCGTTAGTAATGCCGCCACCACTGTTCCCTGAGATAGTGCTGTTAGTGATGTTCGCCGTCCCGTTGCTGTAAACGCCGCCGCCCTCGAAGTTGGCGCTATTACCGGAGATGGTGCTGTTGTTGACGGTCAGCGTGTTGCTGTCGTTGCTAATGCCGCCGCCAACAGGAGCAGTATTACCGGAGATGACGCTATTGGTGATCGTTAACACGCCGAAATTGTTGGTAATGCCACCGCCTTCATCGGTGCTGGTATTACCGGAGATGACGCAATTGCTGATCGTCGTCGTGCTCGAACCATAGTTATCAATGCCGCCGCCGCCCTCGCGGTCATTGTTATTGAAAGAAGCAATACCGTTGGCAATCTTCAAGCCGGAGATCGTCGTCGTGAAGCCCGCGTTGGAAGCTCTGCCGATCTTGAACACACGCACCTGATTGTTGCCGCTAATGGTCAACAAGGTCGCGCCCGGTCCCTGAATATTTAAACTCTTGTTGTCGATGGTTAATTGGCTCGCCAAAATGATTTTCGTCATCGGTGGCAGGGCGAAGTTGATCGTATCGCCCGAGGCGGCGGTGGCGATCGCTTGCCGGAGGGTGCAGGTCGTCCCTGGGCAAGTCCCGCCGGAATCCCCGCTGCTCCTCACGGTTATAGTGGCCGCGCGCGCTGCACCCGAGCACAACGTGATCAAGAGCGTCATCAGGCAGATTATCTGTTTCTTCATAAGTGTACCGGTTGAATCAGTGGGATCGCGGGGTGGACGGGACGGGGGCTTCATCGACTAACGCGGGAAAAATGCGGTGAACCGCGCACGAAACATGATATTTCTGGTTTTTTCCGTGAACTGCGGAGCGGTTATGTTGTTAAATGGGAGCTGTGGAGATGATTTCGTGAAGGAAGCGCAGACCCGCGAGGTCACTGAAATCCTCCGCGGCTGGAATGCCGGCGACGGGCAGGCGCCCGCGCGGTTGGTCCCATTCGTTTATGAAGAATTGCGGCGACTGGCTCGCCATCATCTCGCGGCGGAGCGGCGCGACCACACGCTGCAACCCACCGCGCTCGTGCACGAGGCTTATTTGCGCCTGGTCGATCAGGACCGCGGCGAGTGGAAGAATCGCGCGCAGTTCTTCGGCATCGCCGCTCAACTGATGCGACGTATCCTGGTTGACTACGCGCGCGCGCACAACGCGGCCAAACGCGGTGGTGGCGTGGAACATCTCTCTCTGGATGACGTCGAGATCTCGCTCCAGGATCGAGCCGGCGAGCTGCTCGCTCTCGACGCCGCATTGGCGGAGCTGGCAAAGGTCGATGTCAGGAAAAGCCGGGTGGTCGAGCTGCGCTTCTTCGGCGGGTTAACCGTGGAAGAAACTGCCGAAGCGATGGAGATCAATTCCGCGATGGTGCGGCGCGACTGGACGGTCGCGAAAGCCTGGCTCCACCGTAACATCAAATCCGCTGCCTGAGAGGAATTGTGCAGACGAGATGGGAGCGGGTGCAGGAGATTTTCCTGGCCGCGCTGGAGCACCAGCCCGAGACACGCAGCGGCTTTGTCGACGCAAGCTGCGGCGAGAGCAAGACGACCTACGAGGAAGTGGCCACCTTGCTGCGCGCGCACGATGAAGCCGGACAATTCATCGAGCAGCCGGCTTTGCCCCTGAGCGCTGCGTCTCTGCTCGATGAATTTGGTGAACTACCGCCGGGCCAAACCATCGGCGGTTACACCATCCGCGCTCTGCTCGGCGCGGGCGGAATGGGTGAAGTGTATCTGGCGGAAGATAACCAGCTCGGCCGTGAAGTAGCAATCAAGCTAATCAAGCGTGGTTTTGCCAGCGCCAACGTCGTTCGCCAGTTCCGCCGTGAGGAACGGATCCTGGCCGCGCTCAACCATCCGAACATCGCGCGCCTTTATGGTGGGGCTCTCACTGGCGAAGGGATGCCCTACTTCGTCATGGAGTACGTCGCGGGAGAGCGACTCGACGATTACTGCCAGCAACGTCATCTTAGCTTACCCCAGCGGCTTGAGCTATTCCGTAAAATCTGCGCCGCGGTCAGCTATGCCCACCAACGTTTGGTCATTCACCGAGACCTGAAACCGGCAAATATCCGCGTCACTGCGGAAGGTGAACCGAAGCTGCTCGACTTCGGCATCGCCAAACTATTGGAGGGAGACTCCACCTGCGCTCCAGATCAAACTATAACCTTACCTCGCGCGATGACGCCGGACTACGCCAGCCCGGAGCAAACTCGTGGCGAACCCATGACGACCGCGACCGATGTCTACAGCCTCGGCGTGGTGCTTTATCAACTGCTGACGGGGAGCAAGCCCTATGCGATGGGAGATCGCACGCCAGAAGAAATGGTTCAGGTAGTCCGGGAACAGGAACCTACCCTCCCGAGCAGCGCCGTCGCCTCGGCTTCC
>QHBL01000205.1:0-788 GCA_003244125.1 Chthoniobacterales bacterium | reverse complement strand
GAAGACGTCCGCAGGTATCTGGAAGGTCGCCCCGTCCTCGCGCGTAAAGATACTGTCAGTTATCGCACGGCCAAGTTCGTCCGGCGCAATCGCCTTCCCCTTGCCGCCGGAGTTCTGATTACCTTATCTCTGCTAGGAGGAATTATAGCAACTACCTGGCAGGCGGGGACGGCACGGCAAGAGAAGGCCAAGGCCCAAAGCGTGAACGAGTTTCTCGAGCAGATGATCAGCTATTCCAATCCATATTTGGACTCCTCCCGGAAGGACGGGCACGCTACGACGATGACAGAGGTTCTCGACGCTGCGGCGCGGCGCCTTGCAAGGAAAGACTTTGTCCAACAACCAGAGCTCAAAGCAGAGCTGGAGCGCATCATTGCCGCAAGCTATCACGGCCAGGGAAGGGAAAAGCTGGCAGAGAAGCACATGCAGAATTACGTTTCGCTCGCGAGCAATCTCTACGCGCCCGAGGATCCTCGGCTTCTTCCCGCGTTAATCTCTCGCGCTGCCCTGCTCTTTGCGAAAGGAGATCTGCTCGCTTCCGAGCGACTCTACCGGCAAATCCTGCCGCGCCTGCGGGAAGGATTCCGAAAGAGAAAGGTCAGGCCGATCGATCTCGCAGATGCGTTAAACAACTTTGCTTACCTTCGCCGCACCCAGGGTGATTCGCACGAGGCGGAGCTGCTCTTCCGCGAGATGCTCGCAATCAGTCCGCAATTGCCCCTTGAATCCCACTCCATCGCCGAAGTCCATCGCAGCACGTTGGCATCCACGCTCGCGGATGAAGGGAA
>QHBL01000350.1:2639-6070 GCA_003244125.1 Chthoniobacterales bacterium | reverse complement strand
CCGTCGTTAGTTAAAGCCGCCATCGGCCAGATCGTGGAACAGGAGGAACTCGGCGGCGCGCACATGCACGCGGAGATTAGCGGGACGGTGGATTTTTACGAGAAAGACGATGAATCGTGCTTAACTCGGTTGCGGTCGCTCGCTTCTCTCTTGCCCGAGTCGCAGGACAACGCCCCGAGCGGCGACATGTCACAGCCGGCAAACCCCCCTGAATCAGTTTACGATTTAGTCAGCCTTGATGGCCATAAAAACTACGACGCCCGCGCGCTGCTCGCGACCATCATCGACGCTGAATCGCTCGACGAATATAAAGCCGACTACGGCAAGACGCTGGTCACTGCTTATGCGCGAATCGGCGGTCGCGCTGTCGGCATCGTCGCCAGCCAGCGCCTCCAAGTTCGCACCAAGACCGAAGGTATTCAGATGGGCGGCGTCATTTATGCCGACAGCGCCGACAAAGCGGCGCGCTTCATCATGGATTGCAATCAGGTCGGGTTGCCGATCATTTTTTTCCAGGATGTGACCGGCTTTATGGTCGGCAAGGACGCGGAGCAAAGCGGCATCATCCGCAGCGGGGCAAAATTGGTAAACGCCGTCAGCAATTCCGTTGTCCCAAAAATTACCATCGTGGTCGGCGGTTCCTTCGGCGCGGGAAACTACGCGCTCTGCGGCAAAGCGTACGATCCGCGTTTCATTCTCGCCTGGCCGAACGCGCGCTATGCCGTGATGGGCGCCGCGCAGGCGAGCGACACCGTTTTCTCCATTCTCGCGCGCGCCGCCGATCGCGGTGACAAAAAGGCCAGCCCGCAAGAGCTGGAAGCGTTGCGCGCAAAAGTAAAAGCGAACTACGAAGAGCAGACCGACATTCGCTATGGCGCGGCGCGCGGCTGGATCGATGCCATCATTCAGCCTCACGAGACCCGCGACGTGCTCATCCGCCTGCTCGGTTACGTCAGCCGGCCAACGCCGAAAGCGCATTTTCACACCGGTGTAATTCAAGTATAGCGATCCGATGTCGACCATCCTCATCGATCAGGTAGAGGCGCAAATCATTCGCGTAACATTGAATCGGCCCGAGCGCCGCAACGCGTTGACTGAGGAATTGCTGAGCGATCTCTGCGCGGCGATTGATGCCGCCGCAACCGACGAGAAATGCCGCGTTCTGGTTTTGCGCGGCGCGGGTAAGGCGTTTTGCGCGGGTCTGGATTTGCAGGAAACGCTGGAGACAGACGATGCGCATCGCTCCGCGGGGATGGTGGCAAAAACGTTGCGCGCACTGGCCGAGACCAAGCTCATCACGATCGCGCAAATTCACGGCGCCGCCGTTGCTGGCGGCGCGGGGCTGATGTCGGCCTGCGATTTTGTTGTGGCAGGACAGCGCACGAAAATTGGTTATCCCGAAGGGCGCCGCGGTCTGGTCGCCGGCCTGGTCATGACCTTTCTCCGGCGACAGCTGCGCGAGCGCGACATTCGCGAGCTGCTCCTGACCGGCGAACTCATTTCAGCCGAGCGCGCGCACGAGATGGGTTTGGTCAATCGGGTTGTGCCACCTAACGAGCTCGAGACTGAGGTGGCGAAAATCGCGGCCGCCGTTTTGCAGAACGCGCCGCAAGCCGCACAACGAACCAAGCGCCTGATCGAAGAGCTCTGGTCTTCCTCCGTGCGTGAGGATGTGGAGAAAGCCTTGCATTACCACATGGAAGCGCGCGATTCCGAAGAAGCGAAGGAAGGAATCGCTGCGTTTCTGGAGAAGCGCCCGTCGCGGTGGCAATCCTTAGGCTCACCTCAGGCGCGACATACTCCCTGAATTCATTCTTTGCCCAAGAGCGAAGCGGTTGCCGGTCTGCGACGATTTGCCTTGCCGTAACGGAAGAGACAATACGCGCCCAGAGCGCCGAGCAACAAAGTTAACGAGTTAGGCTCTGGCACTTGTGTCACGGTGAAGTCGAGTTCCGTGCCGCTTAGCGAAAATACGCCGCTGAGGCTCGGATTATTCGAGGAATAGGTGAAGTCGCTCGCCGCAAAGCCGGTTTGCGAACTGAAACCGATCAACTCGTAAGTCATGCCGGCCGTGGCACCGAGATCGTTGAAATTAAAATGGAAGGTTCCGGCCGGCGCGCCTTTGGTTAAATCAAGATCCAGCAACAAATGATCGCTGCGTTAGTGGAGGCGAGGTCGAATTGGATTTTACCGCCGCCGTCCCACGTGAGGGAGCCGAGTTTAAGCGTGCCAATACTATCGCCGGGAGCGATGATGCCGCCGCTCTGAAGCTTCGCGCTGCCCTGCGCGTAACCGGAACCGCCGAGCGTGGCGCCGTTTTGGACCTGCACGCTGGTCGATGCCACAGACCCATTCAGCACCAACTTCCCTTGCGTCACTGTAGTCGGTCCGAAGTAAGGTGGAGGCAAAACAGGCGATCTCGGAAGAGCGCAAGCCTACGAATATCTTGGCTATGCTTACGCCGCGCTTGCCGCGTCCCCGACGGCATCGGCCAGTGAGAGCAGGCAGCGCATGAGCGCTGCTCGCGAGATGTTTCGGCAAACGCTGAAGATCCTCGACGATGCGCGTATTCGGGGCACCTTGGGCGGAAACGAGCAGTGGGCGAAGGAGATCGCGGGCGAGATGGCGAAATGCGATGCAGCTTTACGGAAATAGGCTGGAGAATTTTTGCCACTGATTAACACAGATGAAACACGGATGAAGAACAATGCGATGCTCTTGTCCGCGTTAATCTGGGTTTAGCCTCCGCGCTAGGAAGGCGTGCTGTAGAAGTCCGCTGTCCTCAGCGGAAAACCGACAGGAGCTGGCTGCCGCGATGCTATGCGCTGAGGACACAGCCGGAGTCGCCGAAGGCGCGGGCGGGGGAATCAGGGTTAGGGACGGCGTCAGCGCACGCTACAGCAATTGTGGCGCTAAACAGATACGCGAGATGCCGCGTGATCGCTGAAGAAACACGAAAAAGTTGGCGTGACTTAGCCGGGTCCTGCGCGTTCACGGACGAAGCAAACTCACTTTTCCAAATGAGCTCGCCTGAAATCAAAAACAAAAATCTATGAACAAAAGTCATTCCAACATCCTTCCTCAGTCACGCGCGGGATGCCGCCTCCTCTTCGTTCTCGCTATCGTCACATCAGCTTTAGCGCTAGCTCCGAATGCATTCGCGCTTACACCTCCGCCCGATGGCGGCTATCCCGGCAGCAACACAGCCGAGGGCGACAATGCCCTTAATAGCCTTGCCAGCGGCAGCGACAATACAGCGCTCGGTTTTGGTGCCCTTTTCAAAAACAGCGACGGTCGTGACAACACCGCGACGGGTGATGATGCGCTTTTCAGCAACACCGTCGGCAATCGCAATACCGCGACTGGCGCGAGTGCACTCGGGAACAGCACCAGCGACAACAATACCGCGACCGGTTTTTTTGCGCTCGTCG
>QHBL01000350.1:163-2629 GCA_003244125.1 Chthoniobacterales bacterium | reverse complement strand
GTCTTCAACAACACCACCGGGACGGGTAACATTGGACTAGGATACTTTGCCGGATCCAATCTCACCACCGGCGACAACAACATCGACATCGGCAACGTCGGAGTCGCGGCAGAATCCAACACCATCCGCATTGGCACCCAGGGAACGCAAGCCGCCGCCTTTATGGCCGGCATCAACGGAGTCACGCTGATCAATCCCATGGCGGTGGTGATCGATATGAATGGTCAGCTCGGCGTTGCGCCTCTCAATGTCGGCACACAAGGGCCGCCCGGTCCGAAGGGCGACAAAGGCGATCCCGGCCCGCAGGGACCCGCCGGACCGCAGGGTCCCAAAGGCAATACCGGAGCACAAGGACCGGTCGGCGCGCCGGGGCCGCAAGGTCCTCAAGGCAACCCAGGCCCCCAAGGTCCTCCGGGTTCTGACGTTCCGAAAGGCACGATCATCAACGTTGTCGCCACCGCACCCGCGCCGACCGGTTACACCCGGCTTGGTACCGATGAGAGTGATTACCACAAGGCGGGCAAACGCTTTACCGTCAACGTGATCGTCTATCAGAAAAACTGACCACAAAAGCCGTCACTCAAGAATAAAAAGCCATCCTGTCTCATCTTTGTTGCCACCCGGATTTTTTTGGCCCGCACGAGATCGGGCCCGCGCCACAACTGGCCCTCGCGCCGCTGCAATACACCGTGGACCTCGGCCTGTCGCCAGGTGACCAGCGCAGCTTCGCTGTTACTGCTCTCTTTTTTGCGAAAGCAAAACGCGTCTTGGATACGCGAGCTCCTTCAGTCCGAGCCAGATTCGCAGCCCCTGCGCGGCTCAGGATGATATACAGAGAAGCTTTTCAACAGGGTGAAGTTGCTTTGACGGTTCCGATTGTTTGAAGAATCGGGCAACGCTTTGCCGTTCGCCATGCTGTCCGGCATCCAGGCAGGCACAGCCAGCCCGGAGTTTATTGCGCGCAATCTTCGAGCGCTTCGGGTTCGCCGCGCAAAACCGCCAGAGCTTCGCCGGCGAAATGAAGCGAGCCGGTGAGCAGCGCGCGGCCGGCTTCTTCCTGGGCCAGTGCGATGCTCGCAGCGGTTGATGGAGTGATGGAGCAGCGGAGTGATGGAATCATGGCGGAGATGAGCTGAGCCAGTTCTTCCGGCGAAACTGCGCGCTCGCTGCGGATGCGCGGGAGGATGAAGCGTGCCGCGATCGGTTGCAGGGCTCGGACGATCTCTTCCGTATGTTTGTCGCGCAGGATCGCGAGCACGATGGTGGCGCGCTCGTCGCCGAATTCTTCGCGCCACGTTTGCACGAGCACACGCGCGCCGGCGGGATTGTGCGCGCCGTCGATCACGATTCGCTCGTTCCAAATCTGGAAACGCGCCGGCCATTCAACCTCGCGCAAGCCGGCGCGAATCGCTTCTGCGTGAATATCGAGTTGGTGAGCGGCGCCGGCCGCGAGCGCTGCGTTGAGTCTCTGATGTGCGCCGCGCAGCGCGACCGGTGAAGCAGTCCACGGTTCCGTCACGATTGCGAGCGGTGCGTTGCATTCCTCGGATCGGCTGGCGATGACGTGCGCAGCTTCCGGTTCTTGTTCGGCGCAAATCACCGGCACCCCACGTTTGATGATGCCTGCTTTCTCCGCTGCGATTTCCGCGAGTGAATTCCCCAGCCAGTTCTGATGATCGAGATCAATCGGGGTAATGACCGAAACATCAGCGATGATGGCATTGGTCGCGTCGAGTCTTCCGCCCATGCCGGTTTCCAGAATGAGGATTTCGCATTGCGCATCTTGGAAATGCTGAAGCGCCAGCGCGGTAGTGATTTCGAAAAATGTCGGGTGCGGGTCCCATGAGCTAACGAGGTCCCGGATTTTCGTAAGGCCTCGCGCCACATGTTGCTCGGAAATGGTTTGGGAGTTTTCGAGAGATTCCTCGACTTCGCTTCGCTCCGCTTGGGATAAGGAAGGAGCGACGCGAATGCGTTCTCGGAATGAGATGAGGTGAGGGGAGGTGAAGAGGCCGGTGCGATAACCCGCGGCGCGGCAGATGGAATCGATCATTGCGCAAACGGAGCCTTTGCCATTCGTGCCCGCGACGTGGATGACGCGCGGAGGGGAAGGGTTCGGCGGGCCGCCGAACCCGGCACGCGGGCCGCGTGCGCTCCCTGGAAGTCGGTCTCGCCGAGCTCGACCCTCCAGAATGCCGAGCGCGCCCAGAAGCCGCGCGGTATTTTCCAGCCCGAGTTTGATCCCGAACTTTTGTGTCGCGTAAAGCCACACGAGCGCGGCGCGATAGTTCACGCCCGCGACGGCCGCCCGTTTGCGGGCGCGAAGTAGCAAAGAAATTCAGCGATCTGCGAACGCATTCGTTTGCGGTGCACGATCTGGTCGATTAGTCCGTGTTCCTCGAGGAACTCCGCGGTCTGAAATCCTTTGGGCAAATCCTGGTGCGTCGTTTCTTTGATCACGCGCGG
>QHBL01000350.1:0-126 GCA_003244125.1 Chthoniobacterales bacterium | reverse complement strand
CTTCGCCATCTGCATCAGGCTGAGCATTCCTTCGTACATTCGGGCGCCGCCTGAAGCCGAGACGATGATGAGCGGTACGCGCTCACGCGTGGCGAACTCGATGACCCGCGTGATGCGTTCGCCGAC
>QHBL01000312.1 GCA_003244125.1 Chthoniobacterales bacterium | reverse complement strand
TCTGCATCCGTGTACTGGCGCAGTGCGTATCTCGTTAGTTCGACTTACAATGTACAAAAACCAATTACCCATCCTCACATCTGCGCTGCGCCGGGTTGAATCGGCGCCGATACAGCGCAGGTCGCTACTGAAATTCGCCGGCGTTTCCCTGGCCGCGACAGCTCTCTCAGCATTTGCGGGCCGTAGCGTGTTTGCCCAAGTCGCCAGCGGCGGAATTGACCTCGGTAGCGGCGACATCGGGGTGCTCAATTATGCCTACGCGCTCGAACAACTTGAAGCTGCTTTTTACACACTCGTCACCAAAAACTTTTACGGCGGAGCGAGCGGACGTGAACGCGCTCTCTTGAGCGACATTCACGCGCACGAAGTTGCGCATCGCGAATTCCTCAAAGGCGCGTTGGGCGGAGCGGCAATCCCTAAGCTGGAGTTCGATTTCAGCACGGTCAACTTCCGCGATCGCCAGAGTGTGCTCACGACTGCGCGAACGTTCGAAGATACCGGCGTATCCGCCTACAATGGCGCTGGCCAATTGCTGCGGGACCCGAACCACCTGCTGGCGGCGGGTAGAATCGTTTCCGTCGAGGCACGGCATGCCGCGACCCTGCGCGACATATTGCAACCCCGCAGCGCAGCTTTCGCGGGTGACGACATCGTCGATTCATTCGGACTAGGCGCGGTAGATCCGCCCTCAACGGTCTTGAAAACAGTCGCGCCCTTTATCCGCACGCCTATCACCGCCAACAATCTGCCGAAACCCTAACCGGAAAATCTAACATCATGAGAACGGAGCTTCTTAATTTCATCGGAGACCTCGATTCCGAGAAATACAATGTCCCTTCCGCGCGCAGGGTGGCGTTTGAGAATATCGCCAGGGAAAGCGGTAAGATCGCACTCGGTGTCTTGACGCCGCTCGCCGCTGCGGGTTGCGCTGCGATCGGCTCCGCGGTCGCGCCGGATACAGGCTTGGCGAAACAGGTTTTGGAATTTGCGATCCTGCTCGAGGAACTCGAGCACGCGTTCTACGTGCAAGCGCTCGGGACTAATGGACTCATCCCGGCGGCGGATCGGACAATCTTCGAACAGATCAGCAAGCACGAAGGTGCGCACGTCACATTCCTCAATACCGGCCTTACCGGCATCGGTGGTTCACCGCAAACCGCTCCCCAATTCAACTTCAGCGGTGGCGGCCACGGAAACCCTTTCTCGAACTACCGCACCTTCCTCGAGCTGGCGCAGACATTTGAAGATACCGGCGTAGCTGCTTACAAAGGACAGGCTACTAATCTCATCACCAGCAGCAAACTCCTGACCGCAGCGCTGCGCATCCATTCCGTGGAAGCGCGTCACGCGGCTGAAATAAGGAGATTGCGCGGCGAGAAGCCGTGGACTGGCGCGTTCGACGAACCCCTAAGTAAGGAACAGGTGATGGCGCGAGTTTCGCCGTTCCTTCCCAAGGGTGCGTAGACGCCGAGTAGCGACTGGTCATCCCGAGGTCTGAAGTTCAGCCGCGGTTAAAAGGTGCTAGTCTTCATTTTGACAACCTGTGCGAGAAGGGAGTGGGGTTAGTCTGGAAATCTCCCGTTCCGACCGAGGGCGACCGAGAAGATGAGCTTCAGACGGCTAATGAGAGTATGAGCGCCGTTTCTAAATGAGCGGCTGGTCAGTTGCTGCTTTTCAATTATCATTATGTTTCGTTGGATCGTTCGTCTCGTCGTTATCACTTTCGCGTCTAAACTCGTAAATAATTACTTTCAGGCGCGCTCTAAGCGCGTGAACCGATAGAGCGGCTGCGGAATTGGCTACCGGAAATGGTCGATTCTTCGGGGACGCGGCGAATCACGATATCGCGGTATAAGGATGTATCGCGCCTCCGGTGTTTTGTTGCTTCTGACGTTCGTCCTCGCCAAACCGTTGCTGGGGGCAGGCAGCAATAACGCCACAACCGGGCGCGCGACAAGCTTAGTATTTGACAGCGCGGACAGGAAGATTCGGGCGGATCTCTATTCACCTGCCGGGCCGAAGTCGATGCGCACCATTATCGTGCTGCATGGCGCGGGCGGGATGCTTTTCGATGGACCGCGGATGCGGCGGGTGGCGCGTGCATTGGCCGAGGAGGGGGACACGGTTTATCTGCTGCATTACTTCAATCGCACCGGCACGATTGCGGCGCGCGACCGCGAAATGCAGGCGCGTTTCGATGACTGGCTGCAGACGGTGCGCGATGGTATCGCGTGGGCGCATGGGCGGGAGGGCAATGGAGCCCGACCGATTGGCATTTACGGGTATTCGCTAGGGGCTTTTCTGGCCATCGCGGCTTCGTCAAACGACCCGCGTGTGGGAGCGGTGACTGAGCAGGCCGGCGGAATGTGGAACTCGCAGGAGGGGCGCGTGGGTAAAATGCCGCCAGTGTTGATAGTACATGGGGTGACGGATAAGCGGGTGCCATTCGACAAATATGCGAAGCCGCTTCTGCGCGTGCTGCGCGCGCGAGGTGGCGAAGTAGAGACGGATTTCGTGCCTCGCGAGGGCCACGTCTTCAGTGAAACAGCGATGAAAGCCGTTCGTTCGAAGGCGGCGGAATTCTTCGCGCACAAGCTGCCATCGATCAAGGCCAGTGAATACGCTGCGATTCGCTAGTTGGCGGACCTCATGCTTCAACCACTGCTGATTGCCGCTCGAAACTCCAGCGAAGACTGACGCGAAAAAACCTGGCGGATCGCCGAAAGGGTGCCGGCGAAAACAGGTGCAACGAGAGGGAAGTAAACGCCGTAATCGAGCGTCTGCACGCTGTCGCACAATTACGTTGCACGATTTGCATCTTTTTTTGTAAATGCGGCGTATTCCATCGCGGGTGCGAAGAAAAATGCGAATCATGCGCCGGAATAACTCGTCTTCGATCGCCTCTCACGATCGTGCGTAAACGGGCGGTTCTGGTTTTTGCCGACAATCTCGGCCTCGATCTCGCGCGCCGGCGTCTGCCCGGCCCGGCGCAGCAGCTATTCCGAGCGCATGAACGCGCCGCGCCGATCCGCGGCGCAGATGTGCACCTCTTCACGAATGGCGAGGCCCACGTCGATGACGTGTCCGTTCATGCTCAAGCTGGAACCAGCTTTGGCGAACGACTGGAGCACGCGATCGAGACGCTAGCCGCGCGCGGCTACGAGGAGATCGTCGCGATCGGGCGTGATTGTCCGGAGCTTTCCGCGGCGGACGTTGTGGCTGCCTTCGAGCAACTGCGCGAAAAGCGGCTTGTTCTTGGCCCGGATCATCGCGGCGGGTGTTACTTAATTGGCGTTCGTGCGGCTGACCGCGCCTTGCTTCGCGGTATTCGCTGGAAGCGAAACACCGATTGCGCGGAGCTCCGCGCTCGTTGCGAAGAAATTTCTCTACTCGCGGTCAAACACGATCTCGATTCGTGGGCAGATATTCAGCTTCTGGCCAAAACAGGAGAAGCTGCCGCGCGATTGGCCGAATTCCTCTTCGACTTCGCCGGTGGGGCGACCCGCGAGTTCATCCAGTTCGTAGATCTGGCCGCGCAAGGCGTTCGCGAGCGCGGACAAATGCCGCCGCCGGTCAGCGCGGCTTAAGTGCTTGCTCGCGCGCATCCGCGCGAGATTCCGTCCTGCTTTTCGATCGCGGCGCATTGCGCCGTGTCTACTCACCTTCACCATGCTTCATCAATTCAAGAAACTTCTTTCTTTCAGCCAAATCTATTACTTGGTCATTCTAGCTGGCTGCGTAGTCAGCGTTCCGCACGAGGTTCACGCCCAGGATGCAATCAAACCTCCTCCAACACTGGCGCCAGCCACTCCACAGAAGCCACCGGATACTTCGGCATCGCCTTCGTCTTTCGATGGCTCGGCTACTCTTTCCGAATTCCTCTTCGGAAAGGATGACCCATGGGATAAGACCTACGACAAGATAGAAGCTTGGAAGAAGGAATATCACCTCCCAATTTCCATTGGTGCGAACCACTGGTTCCATCTCGATCGCGATGAACGCATTTACGGCAACGGCTACGGCGTTCCGACCGAAAGCGGCACCTACTATTGGTACATCGGTGTCGACCCTGCGCTAACTCTCGGCGACGGTCTCGTCAAGGAAGTCGGCGCGCACGTGCAGTTCCGTTTCCGCGATGACGAAAACGACAAGCTACGCGCCTTTTACTACGATACCTACTGGTTCTACGAAGCCTATGCTTATGCCAGGACATCCGTCGGCACCTTTAAGGCGGGCGAGCTTGTAACCCAATTTGGACTTCCCTGGGACGGGACCTGGTGGGAAGGCGTTCCTTACTTCGATGGCTACAAGTTCGATCCCGACTACGGAGTTAGTTGGGAAAATTCGTGGAAGCTTTCGGATCGCTTCACCATCGATTCCGTGGCGCAGTTCTTTTTCGCATCCAATAAAGTAAGTGGAGCGATCCCGAACGCAGACGCTGAGTCGACACGCGGACTGAATGAGCGAAACACCGGCGTTGTCCGCGTCATTCCTACTTGGAAATTGAACAATGACGTTAAACTGCAATGGGGTGTGTCCGCCCTTGTCGGCGGAATCAAAGGGGCGGATCGAGAAAGGACTGATAGTTCGCGCTCCGCCTTTGGCACAGACCTGACGCTGACATGGAAGAACCTTAGCGTCTTGGGCGAATACATCGACGGCTTCGGTGTAACGACTCCGGCGCGCTACGTCTCCGGTGGACCGAGTGACCGAGTCGACAGCCTGCGTGGCTGGATTGCTTACAAATACGGCCCGGCGACCTTCCGTGCTAACTACTCGCGCGGCTGGGATCATAACCCCAGCGGTCATCAATACGTCCTCGATACTGGAGTTACGCTGCAGCTCACGAAGAACGTCACTTTCTACGGCGAGTACGTGAAGTGGGACGTGACTAACCGCAATGGCGTCACCGCTAAATACGATGACGGCTTCGAGCTAATTCTTGTCTGGAACCTCTAACCAACCGCCAATATGAAAGTAACACTCTTCACTTTGTCCGCCGCCCTTCTAACTACGATTGCGTCTGCGCAAGAGAAGGTTGTCATCCAATACGATTGCATTCCGAACTACGCGAACTGGGGCGGCGTTACCGCAGCCTATGCGAAGGAGGCGGGCGTGCGCGTTCCTCCCGACATGAAAGGTAGCTCCGCCGCGATGGCTGCGCTCGAGGCGGAAAAGGCCAATCCGCAGGCCGACTGCGCTTATTACTCGGGAGCAATTGGCTATCAGGCGGCGACAAAGGGTTTGCACGAGTCTTACAAACCCAAAGGCTGGGAGAAAATTCCTGACGATCTCAAAGATCCCGATGGCAAATGGTGGACTGTTCATACTGGGCACATTGCCATTCTCGCGAATAGGAGCGCACTCAAGGGAAAACCGGTCCCGCGTTCTTTCGCAGATCTGCTTAAGTCGGACTACAAGGGCATGGTGGTCTATGATGATCCTACCGTTCAAGGTACGGGATTTACTTTCGTTTATGGTATCAACGCACTGCTGGGCGGCGGCGCGGACATGAACGCCGGCTTCGGTTACCTTAAGAAGCTTGACGCGAACGTTATTAACTACGCGAAGGAGAACAGCTACAATGATCTTCTCCGCGGTGAAGTCCCGATCTGGATTAACGCTGACGGAAATGGTCTGAAGGCGCAATGGGTCGATAAAGCGCCGATCGAGACGGTAATTGCGAGTGAAGGCACGATCGTCATGCCGCTGGTGATGGCGATGGTGGCAGGCGCGCCGCATCCTGAGGAGACGAAGAAATATCTCGATTGGTGCCTGGGCGACAATGCGCAGAAGCTGATGGCGCAATCATTCTTCCGGCCGGTGATGAAAGTCGATCTAGGCGAGGAACTGCAGAAGCAATTCCCGCCCGACACCGCCTACGCCAAAGCGAAGATGCTACCGCTCGCCGAGATGGCCGCACGAGCCGACGCCGTGAAAGCGCGCTGGAGCAAGGAGATCAAGCGGTAGTGGAGAAGGCGCGCGATGAGCAGTTCCGGGAACCGCACGCGACCGTGCGCAAAATGGCGCTGTGTCTCCCGCTCGTCATCGTCCTTGCGCTTTTTCTACTGTATCCGCTCTGCCTGTTGTTCTCGCGCAGCCTTCGCAGCGCCTCGGGCTTCGACCTCGACAACTACCTTCTTCTCTTCACCGAGCCAACCTATCGCCGCGCGCTTTTCCATTCCATCATCCTGAGTGCGCTCGTAGCCTCTGTTTCAACTCTCGTCTGCCTCGCTCCTGCATGGGTTTTTGCGAACGAGACTTTCCCCGGCAAACGCCTCGTGCGCGCGATCTTCACCCTGCCCATGTCATTCTCCGGCATCATTGTCGGCTTCCTCGCTGTCATCATGCTCGGGCGCATCGGCGCCGTGCCGCAACTACTCGAGCGACTCACCGGCACCGACTACACGGCGGGCTGGGCTTATCGGCTCGGCGGCCTGGTGCTCGCTTATCTCTACTTCGAGATTCCGCGCGCCACTCTGACACTCGAAGCCGCTTTGCGGAAGTTCGATCCGCAACTCAGCGTGGCGGCGCGCTCCTTAGGCGCGGGAGTCTGGCAACGCCTGCGCCTCCTCATCCTGCCGCTCATCTGGCGGCCGCTCGTTTCCACCTTCGCCGTCACTTTCACCGTCTCGTTAGGCTCGTTCGGTGTCGCTTTGATTCTCTCCAAACGTTTCTCCGTTCTGCCACTGGAGATTTTTCAGCAGGTCATCGGCTATGGGAACCGAGGGCTCATGGCCGCGATGTCGATCGCGCTGGTGCTGCTTGCATTCCTCATCAACTACTCTGTGCGTCTGATTGGCGCTGGGGAAAGGGCGACCGCATGAAAGCCAACCGCGGCGGTATTCTCGCTTTGCATTTTATCACGTGGGCGCTGCTCCTCGTCGTGGCTGCTCCCGTGCTCGTGGTGCTTGTCGGCGCGTTCGTCGATCCTTCGCTACTCGGCGTTTCCAGCGAGCGCTGGGCGACTGAGGCCGGTCGAGGTTTCTTAGCGCAAAGCTGGTTCGGCTATATCTTGCGCCTCTACGGGCGTTCCCTGCAATTCAGCCTGCTCCTTGCCGTCCTTTCGGTAGTTGTTTGCATCCTCGTCAGCGTCCCTGCCGCATATGTCATTGTCCGCTCGGATTCGTGGTTGAGCCGGCTTCTGGAAGAGGTGGCACTGCTGCCTCTTTCGATTCCCGGGATCGCATTGTCCATCGGGCTGATTCAGGCGTACGCAATCGTCCGGGGCCAATGGTGGCTCATCCTTTGCGGCCACGTGCTCTACACCATCCCGCTCATGCTTCGCGTAGTGGTGAACGCCTTGCGCAGCTTCGACTTGGAGCGCTTGCAAAGCGCGGCGCGCAGCCTCGGCGCGAATCCCTGGCACCAGTTGGTCTTAGTCGTCATCCCGAACCTGCGCCACAGCCTTGTCGTCGGGTCGCTTCTCGTCTTTGCGATTTCCTGGGGCGAATTCAATGTCAGCTTTCTGTTGAACACGCCGCTGCATCAGACGTATCCCGCAGCGCTTTACGCCACCTACACCTCGAACAGCTTTGCTGTGTCGAGCGCGGCAACCACCATCTTCCTCGGCGTCATCATCCCGGTGCTGCTCGCGCTTCAATGGTTCGGTGGGCGCGAATTCACTCACCTGGAGCAAGCGGCCTAACGACATGCTGGAAGTCCGCGCCTTGCAGAAACGCTACGGGACGCGTCACGCGGTCGCGGATTTCAGCCATTCGTTCGCGGAAGGAAAAATCACGACCATTCTTGGTCCGAGCGGCTCGGGCAAGAGCACGGTGCTCGCGCTCATCGCGGGATTGAAGCAGGCGGACGGCGGCGCGGTTTTTCTCCACGGCCGCGACATCACGAACGTGCCGGCGGAGCGACGCGACTTCGGCATGGTCTTCCAGAATTATTCGCTCTTTCCGCATCTCACAGTCCAGAAAAACGTGGAGTTCGGTTTGCGCGTCCGCGGTCTTGCTCAGACTGAGCGCGCCGCACGCGCGCGAGAGACGCTCGCACTGACTCGCATCGAACATCTCGCTGATCGCCGCATCAGCGAAATCTCCGGCGGCGAGCAGCAACGCGTCGCCATGGCCAGAGCGCTCGCCATTCGCCCGGCCCTCCTGCTCATGGACGAACCGCTTTCCGCGCTTGATGCAAAGCTTCGCGAAGACCTGCGCGCAGAATTGTTTCGCTTGTTAGGCGAACTGGCCCTGACCACGATTTACGTCACACACGACCAGAGCGAGGCGATGAGTCTGGGCTACGAGATGGTCATCATGAACGAAGGCCGGATCGAGCAGAGCGGCGTGCCGGCCGATCTTTACCTGCGTCCAGCTAATCTCTTCGTCGCCCATTTCCTCGGTGAATCGAACGTGATCGCCACCGAACAGGACGCGATTTCTGGAAAAGTCCGTCTCCCATTCGTGAGCGCCAATGGCGCGCCACCCGGTCGTGCCGCAAGCTGTTGGGCCATGATCCGCCCGGAAGCGCTCGAGCTGGTGGCGAAAGAGGATGCGGATTTCTCCGCCGTGGTGGAAGCTTCCATCTTCCTGGGCAATCGCCTGCGGTTGCGTCTGCGTGCCGGCGGCGAAGCGCTCATCGTCGATACCGCGAATCGGACTGCGATTGCGCTGAACGCGCCGGTCTTCGTGCGGGTGAAACACGAGGAAATTGCCACATGGCCACGCTGATCGAAACGACTTCGCCAGACGCGGAACGTGCGCCTTTTCTGCCGTTGAGTTCGCTCGATGCGCTCTGGTTTCAAGTCGCGGGAACGCTTTGCAACCTGCGCTGCAATCACTGCTTCATCTCCTGTTCGCCGGAGAACCACACGCTCGGTTTGATGAAGTTTCAGCAGTTCAAACCCTACCTCGATGAAGCGGTCCAGTACGGCGTGAAGGAGTTCTACTTCACAGGCGGCGAGCCGTTCATCAATCCCGAGATCTTCGAGATCCTGGAGGCCACGCTCGTCGTCGGTCCGGCGACGGTGCTAACGAATGCGACACGCTTCACCGAAGAGAAAATTGTGCGTCTTGCCGGGATGCGCGACGCGTCACCGTATTCGCTCGAGCTGCGTGTGAGCATCGATGGTTTCTCACCCGAGACGAACGATCCGATTCGCGGACCCGGAACTTTCGATCAGGCTATGAACGGCGTGCGCATGCTCGTGGCCGCGGGTTTTCTCCCAATCATTACTTCAATGCGTTCGTGGGAAATGCACGAGGACGACGAGTTCCTGCGCGAGTTCAAATTGCGCCTCGCGGCGATCGGCTACACGCGGCCGCGCATGAAGCTGTTGCCCGCGCTCAAGATCGGCCAGGAAGCGAAGCGCGACCATGGCTACGGCAAATACGAGTTCGTCACCGAAGCGATGATGGCCGGCTACGATGAGACGCAGCTTCTTTGTCACAACAGCCGAATCGTAAGCGATCGCGGCGTGCATGTTTGCCCGATCCTGGTCGATCAACCAGACGCGCGGCTCGGAGCCACGATGCGCGATGCGCTGAAAGGTTACCGGCTGCGTCATCAAGCGTGCATCACTTGCTACCGCTACGGTGCGCTCTGCTCGAATGCCTCTTCCGGGAGCCTGGAAGGCAATCGCCTCGCGCGCTCCGGACCGGAAGCGAATCCTGCGCTCGGCGCCACGCCAACGCAGAACTAAGGGGAAACGTGGCAGGGATTTTTC